>NZ_JBNHER010000200.1:0-10864 GCF_050015975.1 Dapis purpurea BLCC-M126
TGTACCAACAAGCTATAGAAATAATCAAAATTGCCCTACCCGAAAATCATCCATCTCTTGCCTCCAGTCTCAACAACTTGGCAGGATTATATACTTCTCAAGGCAGATATTCGGAAGCCGAACCGTTGTACCAACAAGCCATCGAAATCGACAAAATCGCCCTACCCGAAAATCATCCATCCCTTGCCACCCACCTCAACAACCTAGCAGGATTATATAAATCTCAAGGGAGATACGAAGCAGCGGAACCTTTGTACCAACAAGCTATAGAAATAATCAAAATTGCCCTACCCGAAAATCATCCATCCCTTGCCACCCACCTCAACAATCTAGCAGGATTATATAAATCTCAAGGGAGATACGAAGCAGCGGAACCTTTGTACCAACAAGCTATAGAAATAATCAAAATTGCCCTACCCGAAAATCATCCATCCCTTGCCACCCACCTCAACAATCTAGCAGGATTATATAAATCTCAAGGGAGATACGAAGCAGCGGAACCTTTGTACCAACAAACTATAGAAATCGTCAAAATTGTCCTACCCGAAAATCATCCATATCTTGCCTCCAGTCTCAACAACCTGGCAGTATTATATACTTCTCAAGGAAGATACGAAGCAGCAGAACCTTTGTACCTGCAAGCTATTGAAATCCACAAAATCGCCCTACCTGAAAATCATCGTTCCCTTGCCACCGACCTCAACAACCTAGCTTTATTATATTATTCTCAAGGGAAATACGAAGCAGCAGAACCTTTGTACAAAAAAGCTATAGAAATCGACAAAATTACTCTGCCTCCTAAGCATCCAGACTTTGCCATCAGCCTCAACAATTTGGCAAAATTGTATTATTTTCAAGGGAAATATGAAGCAGCAGAACCTTTGTACAAAAAAGCACTGGATATTTTAGAACAAAAATTAGGTGGGGAACATCCTCATACTAAGATTGTGCGAAAAAATCTCCAAGGTTGTCGGCAACAATTTCTGGAGTAGGGGAGTGAGGGAGCAGGGGAGTAGGGGAGATCGAATTTTGTCTGCTCAGTTTTGCTGATAACTAATAACTGGTAACTGAAAAAGTTCGTGCCCGAATTTATGTCAAGCTTTTCTTTTCCTCAATTAAGCAACTCCATAATCAGTATATTCCCGCATTTCAGGAGCTTGAAATCCCAGAATAATATCTTCTTTTGGCACTCCTCGCTCCACAAGTTTTTCAGCAATTCTCATTTCCGTCATATTTTGCTCTATCCAAATCTTTCCTCCTTTAATATCTAAATGTAAAACACAACCATAAGCACGCCGATAACCATCCCATCCTACATTCATAACCATATAATGGTCTTGTTTTGTATCAAAAACTGTATAAGAATCTATCTCACCATTTGATATAGGGATGGCAGCATAAACTGTTAATATAGACTGAATAATATTGCGATAAGATTCTAAGATATCCATTGTACAATTACCTCCTGTTTTGGGTCATAAATAATTAGTTTTATTTCATACCTTTCTAAAGACATTTGGGCAAATTCCCGCTTAAAAAAAGTCTCATAAGCAACCACAGGTATTGCTAAATATAAAATGCGTGTTGGATCGCTAATTTCTAAAGCTAACCGATAATTCAAAAACTGTCCTAAAGCACCATGGTAATCTGTTAATGGCGAATCAGTCAAAAAACTTTTAATCTCAACTGCAATTTTTTCTTCACCACGTTCTGCTGCTAATAGTTTTTCTGCACCTAAATCAATTTCAAATTTAGTTCCGCCTACTTCCAGTAGCAGGGGATCGTCGGTTATCTGCCATTCCTCCTTTTCCAAAGCAATTATAACCACAGCATGAAATTTATCCTTAGCAGCCATTTTTACCCTTCTCTAATTTTGGCAATTTATGACTCATATTTTACCTCTTTATTTATTATAAATTATGTAGAAACCAGGTTTATCAAATAAACCGATGCTGCCAGATTTGATATAAATTATCCACTATGCAAATTAAACAACAAAAAATTTATACTGCCATCACTCATCTAATATTTCCGATATAGCATTTTTCAAAGCTTGGCAATCGCCATCTTCAAGTTTTCCTAGTTTCCTAATAACCAACACTTTTTCAATCGTGGCAATAACAGGTTTAATTATAGAAGGTTTGACTAAACCAGCATTACTCCACTCTGTAACTATAACTTCTCCAACACGAGATATTACTTTATTTTGACTGGTAATAGCCATAATAATTAAATCGGTATATTGACTATTATAAATATCCGAACTTACTACAACAGCAGGTCGCTTTTTGCTAGTAGTTTGGTTAGTAAATGGAAATGGCACTAGAATAACATCACCAAATTTATAAATAGTCATAATCATCATCTTCGGGATTATCCCAAATTTTCTCAAAAGCTGCTTCAGAGAGTTGAGTAATAGAATTAGTCAAACTTTGCTGTTGTTGTCGCTGAGACAAAAAATCTACAAAATCTATTATTTCAGAAACTTTATCTGGAGGCAAACTCCGGATTTTGGTAATTAGTATTTTTTCCGACTCAGTGTAAATGTTTGTGTTTTTCATTGATTTATATCAATATTATGTGCTTTTGGATTTTCTATTCCTAAATATTATTTGTTCGAGCAAATACTTGTTTATATTTGGTAACTTCGGTGATGAAGAAAAGTTATTTTTGTCAGCTTATAAGTATAGCAATACTTTTGATGATTGGTATTAAGATGGTGCGTTAGGAAGGATTGTTAAATGCCTTTCAAAGTCTAAATTTTAACCGTCTAACGCACCCTACTGGACTGACACAGCTAAAACTGTGCATTAGAAAAATGACTTAATCTCTGATAAATTCAGACTTTTCCTAAAAATTTATTGCACCATTTAAGGCGTGTCAGTCTACTACTAGCGCGTCAAGCTTGAAATGGTGTGTTAGGAGCGATCCACAAGCGAAGACCTCTCCCCTAACCCCTCTCCTGCGAGGAGAGGAGATAAATCTCCCCCTTCCCTTGCAGGGAAGGGGGTTGGGGGGTTAGGTTTTTAATCCACATTTTCAAGCTTGACACGGCACTACTGGACCTACACAGCTAAAATGGTGCAATAGGAAATCTACTAGAGATTGCTTCACTATCGTTTGCTATCGCAAAGCTGCGCTAAACGCAATGACAATTCTAACGCACTATTTTAGCTGAAACAGTCCACTACAAATTTTGCTTGAGCTGATAGCTAATAGCTGAATGCTGAAAGCTATAAATTTAACTTGGTTCTGGAATCGTAATATCTATGGAAGTAATTTTAATCCCATTTCCCAGAGTATTCAGAGGCGGTTGAATTGCTTCTTTATTACCCACAACTAAAGTTACCATTTTCTCTGGTTGCAAATATTTTTGAGCTACTCTTTGTACATCTGCAACTGTAATTTTTTCCAATTCCTGGCGATAACGGAAAATGAAATCTTCAGGATAATCATAATATTCATATCGCATCAAACGGGATAAAGTTTGAGCTGGATCTTGAAAGTTGAAAATAAAGGAATTGAGGGTAGAATCTTTAGCGTGCTGAAGTTCCTCTCTTGTAATAGGTTGAGTGCGAATACGTTCAATTTCTTCCTTAACAGATTCGATAAATGGCACAGTTGCATCCGAACGAGTTTCACCACCAGCGACGAATACTCCTGGATAATCATAATTAGGACTCCAATAAGCAGAAACAGAATAGGCTAAACCTTGGCGCGATCTAATATTATTAAATAAACGCCCTCCTAAACCATTGAGGACGCTATTCATTACACTTAAAGCTGTATAATCAGGACTATCTAATTTTCCCCCTAAATGACCCATTTGTATATAACTTTGATTGAGCTGAGGTTGTTCCACAAAGAATATATCACCCACTTCAGCTTGAGTAACAGTCGGTAGAGGCGGTTTTACTGCTTTACTGCTTGGTTCCCAGTCCCCTAGTTGTTCTTTAATCAGCGATCGCATCTGTTTAGTCTTAAAATCTCCTACTATTCCCAAAATCATATTCTGAGGATGAAAATATTTGGCATAGAAATCAATTAAATCTTCCTGGGAAATATTGTTGATGGTTTCATATTCAACAGTTCGAGCATAAGGACTTTCTTCACCATAAATCAATTTTTGGAACTCACGCCCAGCAATAGAGCCAGGATCATCATTCCGACGAGCAATGTTACCTTGCCATTGTTGTTTGGCAAGCTCTAATTTTTCTTCAGTAAATGCGGGTTCGCGAATGACTTCGGCAAATAATCCGAATACTTTTGTCAAGTCTTCAGTCAGACAACTAAATCTAGCACTACCAGCAGTACCGCCGATACCTGTTTCTACTGCTGCTGCCTTTTGTTCGAGTAGTTGGTTTATTTGTTCGGGGGTGTGTTGAATTGTGCCTCCTGTACGCATAACAGTTCCGGTTAAGTCTGCTAACCCTACTTGATTTTCCGGTTCAAATCTTGAACCTGTCCGAAATAGGGCACGTCCACCAATTAGGGGAAGTTCATGGTCTTCCATCAGATATACAACGATACCATTATCAAGTTGAAAGCGAGTATAATCTGGTATTTCTAATTCTGGTAATGGTGGAAATTCTAGTTCGGTGTAATGTTTTGGTGGCGCTAGAGCTATAGCTGGTATTCGCCCTAGAATAGATAACAGCAATACTATTACTAAAAATGCTGTTAAGACAAGTTTTGATTTAGTAGTTTTCTTTTGGTTAGAGAGCATAGTTATTTCAGTTATCAGTTATCAGTTATCAGTTATCAGCATAACGCACCGAAATATTCAATGGTGCGTTATATCATGTTCGCTT
The DNA here is from genome assembly GCF_050015975.1 of Dapis purpurea BLCC-M126. Taxonomy (NCBI): domain Bacteria; kingdom Bacillati; phylum Cyanobacteriota; class Cyanophyceae; order Oscillatoriales; family Microcoleaceae; genus Dapis; species Dapis purpurea. Next base: position 4,812 of record NZ_JBNHER010000200.1, read on the forward strand.
AAATAGTTATAATTAAAGTTCGTAGTAGGGCTTCAGCCCGAACTATAGATAGGGCTGAAGCCCTACTACAAACAAAAAATTTTTTTATCACTAATTATCCCGACATGATATTACGGCGCAACGTAATGTTCGATAGTTCAGCAAAATTGTAGTGGACTGTTTTACCTAAAATAGTCCAATAGTAGGGGCGGGTTTTAGCTAGAATTTTCATACTTCCTCTAAGATTTACATAAACCCGCCCTAATGTGTCTCAGTCTACTACTGAACTTTAGGAAGTAGTCTGCCAATAGTGCGGTTTTCTGCCACGAAAGTTTCTTGAGCAACACGCTGAATATCTTCTCTAGTTACAGCATTAATGGCATCCAACTCTTTAAATAGGTTTTGCCACGAACCAGTTTTAATTTCATAGCTTAACAGAGCAGAGGCCATACCCATGTTAGAATCAAGAGACCGCAATAAACCTGCTCGCGCTTGAGTCTTTACCCGTTCTAATTCTTGCTCAGAAACTAACTCTGTTTTCAACCTTTCAATTTCTGTTTGCAAAGCCGATCCTACTTCATTTATATTACTATTAGGAGCAGTCATGGCATAGAAGAGCATCAGGTGTGGATATTTACTTCCCGGATAACCACTAAACCCTCTGGCGACGAGTGCAATTTTTTGTTCCTCAACTAATGACTGATAGAGACGAGAAGTACGACCATCACTCATAATACTAGCAATCATATTATAAATTGCATTGTCGGGATGATTTACTGCTGGTCGATGATAACCCTCTATATACCAAGGTTGGGATTGTAACTTCATCGTTACTTCCTTGGTTTCGGTTTGGGTAGGTTCGAGAATGTTGACTCTTGGTGGTTTTTCTTTAACTTTGTAACGACCGAAATATCTTTTTGCTAATTTTTTGACTTCTTTAGGATTAACATCTCCAACTATCCCGACAGTTAAATTACTAGGAACGTAATGAGTATCAAAAAAATCCCGAACATCTTCTCTAGTTAAATTTTGGATATCTTCTGAATAACCTATGACAGGGCGACCATAAGGATGTACGAGGAAAGCTTTATCAAGGAATTGTTCTAATAATTGAGCAACAGGTGAATTTTCGGTGCGCGATCGCCTCTCTTCCATAATTACTTGTTTTTCTTTGTAAAATTCCCTAAATACTGGCTCTAGAAATCTTTCTGACTCTAAAGACATCCATAATTCTAGTTTATTGGCAGGTAAGCTGTAAAAGTATTGGGTGTAGTCGGCAGAGGTAGCAGCATTCAGTCCGACTCCTCCCGCTTGTTTGACAATTTTTGAGAATTCATTTTGATTGATATATTCAGATGCCAACTTTTGAGCTTTATCAAAATCTGCTTTGAGTTGGGCAACCTCTTCTGTTTTGCCATCTGTGCTAGCTTGCTGAATTTGTGCGAATATCTGGTCTAATTTGTCTAAAGTTGGTTTTTCTGCCTCATAGTCTTTTGTGCCGATTTTTTTTGTACCTTTAAAAGCTAAATGTTCGAGATAGTGAGCTACACCTGTTTTTCCATCTGGTTCGTTTGCTCCACCCACATCAGCATAAATAACAAAGGATATGACAGGGGCATTATTTCGTTCTAGAACGATGAATTTCATACCATTATTGAGGCGAAATTCTGTTACTTTTTTAATTACTCGGTCTAAGTATGGTTTGATTGAGATTGGTTGGTCAGGAGTAGATTCCCCTGCTAAGGCCATACTGGGTGCAAGGCCAAAACAGAATAAACATAAGGTAGTTAGGCAAAGACCAAATTTGAGTGATTCGTGAACCGATCCATTAAAATTGGCCTTTTTCAGCAGGGAGCTAATTAATTTTTGAGACCAGCAGGGAAATAATATAACTTGAGATAATAAGTTTTTCAGCATATCCAATTATTATTTAGGTTTTTTCTGTTGGTTTTGGGTAGACTTTTCTAGTTTATGGCCAAACATTAGTAATTAAATCAATTCAATTTATCTAAAATTATATTCTGGAGTATTGGGAAATTGATGTTTGCCTGAGTTCTATGAGCAAAGTTTCTCTAGCTGTGAGTTCTTGAAAACCAGAGACTGTCGAAAAATTTCCTTTTGTACCTAGTAGTGATAAAATCACTTTAATATTTTTTAAAAAAATCACAAATATATTGAGATAAGTACAATATTTATGAACATGAATCCAATTTCTTCTTTGCCTTTACCACCTGGTAATTTAGGATTACCTTTTATTAGACAAAAAAAAGTATTTCAAAAAAATTATCAAGACTATATAAAAGAAATTTACGAAAAATATGGTCCGATTTATAAAACCAGAGTTCTAGGTAAAAAATTGATTTACTTTCAAGGATATGAAGCTGTCAAATTTGTTTTAACTAATGAAAACAAATATTTTACATCACCTATCATTTTCAAAAATTATAAAAGAATTTTTGGTCAAACTGATATTAGTTGGTTGGCAGGGAAAGAACATAGAGATAGACAAAAACTATTAGCTAAAGCTCTCAAAAATAAAGTTTTAGATAACTATATTGATACTATTCATAATTTGAGTCAGAGCTATTTTTCAAAATGGATGAAATCTAATTATGTAGACTTATATTTTGAAATAAATAATTATACTTTAGATCTTGTTTTGAAATTATTGCTAGGTATAGATTCTGCTTCAGAAAGTGAAATTGGTAATTATTTAAAAGATATGAGTTCAGGATTAAATACTATTCCTTTAGCTTTGCCTTGGACTAAATTAGGCCATGCTTTAAAAAGTAGGGATAAATTATTTAATCAATTTGAACAAATCATTGTAGAAAGACAGAAAGAGAGTGATTTTGGTTCAGATGTATTAGGCATATTACTTACAGTTCAAGAACAAATAAATAGCAAACTAACTGTCAGACAAATAGCAGAACAAATGGTTAATCTTTTATCATTAGGCAGAAAGGAATTAAGTTCAGCACTAAGTTCTTTTTTAATCTTAACATCTGAGCATTTGGATGTTTTAAAATTTCTTCAAATAGAACAAGAAAAATTGGATAGATCGGAACCAGTATCTTTAGCTAAATTAAAGAAAATGGTTTATCTAGAACAAGTAATCAAAGAAGTATTACGGCTAGCTCCTCCTGTGAGTGGCGGACTTCGAGAAGTTCTTCAAGATTGCTCTTTTCAGGGATTCCGAATTCCTAAAGGATGGAATGTAGCTTATCAAATTAATTCAGTTCTTCAAGATCCAGAAATATATGAGCAACCAGAAAGATTTAATCCAGAACGGTTTAATCCTATAAATGCTGAAGATAAAAAGAAACCTCTTTGTTATATCCCATTTGGAGGTGGTGCAAGGGAATGTATAGGCAAAGAATTTGCTTATTTGGTTATCAAAATTTTTATATCTACACTATTGGATAATTGTAGTTGGAAATTTAAAGAGAATCAAGATTTGACAATTAATAAATTTCCTGTTGCTCGCCCCGCTAATAAAATAGAAGTTTGCTTTACTAATGGATAATTGATAATTGATAATGAAAGAGTTTTTTTAATCTCTAATCGCTTTTAGGGAAAGGATTGACTAAAAGGAAAAAATTTATTTCTCTATAGTTATTATAATTAGAGCTTCGTAGTTTTGCTTTAGCCCCAACTCTAGATCGGGCTGAGAGCTATTCTACAAACAAAAACTTTATTATAAGTGATTATCTGTTAGGGTAGCTCCCCTGGAGAGAACACATGATATTATTCATTATCAATTAATGAAAACAAAATAACCAGAATTTGAATACTAACTGATACTTTCTATAGTAATCCGTGCAGGATTTGTGAAAAAAAATTGTCTGGCTTTGGTCTGAAAATCCGATTTTAGCTTGGGTTTGGAAACCCAACCCCTACTCCTCTACTCCTCTACTCCTAGTTTATTAATTAATCATTAAATTGTTAAATAATGAGGCTAAAAATAGTTAGAGTAAGATAAAAAGTTAGCTATTATGAAAGTTTCGACTCATTTACAAACTGCAGAGACACAGACACGAACTAGGATTTTACAAATAGCTCAAAAGTTGTTTGCTAAATATGGATATGATGGTACTACAATTCGCGATTTAGCAAAGGAGGCGGGAGTAGCAGAGAGTACATTATTTCATCATTTTACTAATAAAAAGGCAATTTTGATCGAGTTAGCTACGGCAGGATGGGTGGAAATTCTCACAGATTTATTGACAGAATTGAGTGAAATGTCTAGCTATAAAGCTGTGGCACAAGTGATGCGTCGCCGGATGTTAAATATTAGTCACAATGCAGATATGATGAAAGTCTGTTTTTTGGAAGCGCAGTTTCATCCAGAATTGAGAGATAAAATTCAATCGGAAGTTATTGATAAAATGACGGATGTGGCAGAGGCTTTTTTTACAACAGCGATGGAGCGAGGTGTATATCGTCAGATGAATCCGAAACTTGTGGCACGGGTATTTTTAGGAATGTTTGCGATCGCTGGTTTTAGTCAAAAAACCTTATTAGAACCTGATGCTTCTCCTCAAGCAATGCAAGAAATGGCAGAGGGATTAGCTGATATTTTTCTGAATGGTGTTTTAGCCTCTGAAAAAGGTGATAGATGTTAGGTATTGGAGAATTAGAGCATTTATCAAGCTTTTGTGAAACTTCTGAAACCATTGTAGGGAATTTCTATCTAATGTCCCTACTGTGGTCTATTAAATTTTATACTTTTTTATCTTTTATCCTACCTTGTAAAAGTAATTTTGCTAATATTTTACCAATATTCCAAGCATCATCTGCGCCCCGATGATGAGTTCCTTCCAAAGGAATATCTAATAATTTCAAAGCATTTGCCATCCCTACTTCTTTGGGTAGAGCATGAACAAGAGCAAACAAATTTTTCACATTAATATGTCTAATTCCAAAAGGATATTTTACGCCCCTAGATAAAGATTGTTTCTCAAACATATTTTTGTCATACTCACCCCAACTTGCCCAGACTCGTTGTAAAGATTCATATTTTTTTCGTAGTTTTAAACAAGCTTCATCAAAAGTAATTCCTTGGTCAACTTCTGCTTGACTTAAAGTTGTAAGTTGGGTACAAAATTCACTAATTTGGGAATGTTCTGGTCTAACTAAAATACTTTCTTTTTCCACAGGTTTAGCTAAAGCTACATCCACAATACAAATCCCTATTTCAATTATTTCGCTTTCTTGCTCTAGTGGGGGATATTTCTCCCAACAAGTAGCTTCAATATCAATAACAATAATTTCGTTTAGCTTAATAGTCATATTTCTAAGAAATCATAATTAACTGGTAGAATAATTATCGTTTTACAAATCAACTATCATATTAAGTCCGGATAATTATTCACTATAAAGTTCGCAGCGACTGGAAATTCTGGAAGGAAGCTATCCCAAGCTTTTAGAGATTACTTCTTTTGCTCGCAATGACAATTATTCAAGCAGAGTTTATATCAGATGTTCAGAATATTCTTGTTACTTCATTCCTTAATCCTCTCCAACAAAAAAATATTTGTCCTACTATTTGTGATGCTAATTAATCATAAATTGTGATATTTTTGTTAGTAATGGGAATACTAATACTAGAGTTAAACAAATACATCTAAATTAATATCAGCTTATGAATAAGAATCTAATATGGTTATTCGTCATTGTGGCTATAGTTTTTGTAAGTGCTGGAGACAGTCTAGAGTTTATGCCTGAATCTCTCCAAAATGCTAGTTTAGAAAGTCGTAAATTTGTAGTTGGATTATGGCCTGATTGGTTGAAACCTAAAAATACTAATGAACGTACAGAAGAAGCTTTGGAAAAGTTAGAAGATCCTGGTAAAACAGAATAGGATTCAACTTTTATATATTAACCAAGAAATAAGGTCAATAACCTCCCCTTTCAAGGGGATTATATCAAATTGGGTTGAATACTTATTATATATTTGGGGAAGTAGGGGAGATTGAATTATAGTTATAAAGATATACTATATAACCGGATTCTATATAACCCCTAAGCGTATCTTTATAAATATGCGCGTTAGCTAGGAGTTAGGAGACAGG
>NZ_JBNHER010000201.1:0-16087 GCF_050015975.1 Dapis purpurea BLCC-M126
TTTTGATTAGCGATCGCCTACCTAATTGTACCTCACTAGCTTGGGAAATGCTATAATATTATTTATAAGCTGATAGCTAAATGCTAAAATCTGATAGTTAATTTTTATTTTTCTTTAAAGCAGTAATAATTTGCTTATTTGCTTCGGGAAAAGTAAATTCATCTATTTCATCTAATGTTACCCACCTAAACTCATCACATTCTATAGTTTTTGGTATTCCGCGCAAGTAGCTACAATGATAGACATGAAGCGTGACTCTAATTTCAGAATAATTATGATCTATTGTAATTAAATGTTCTTCTACTCCAACGTCAATTCCTAACTCCTCTAAAACTTCTCTTTGAATACAATTTTTTATTGTTTCACCAGTTTCTTTTTTACCTCCAGGAAATTCCCATAAACCACCAAAAACACCTCCAGGTTTTCGCTTATCAATTAAAATTTCTCCTGCTTCATTCCAGATAACAGCAACACCAATTAACTTATGAGGCAATATCATGTCCGTTTGAATACTTATCAATAATTAGATAGATTGAATAATACAACTTTAATAAATGTTTGCTAAAAATAGAGAATATTGATTATAAGTGCTTGTTTTTTTGTATAAAGTTATTGATTTGATTGAGCCATAAAATTTACTATTTTTCTAACTTCCTCCTTCCTCTTTCTACCTTCTTGCTTCCTCCTTCTTGCTTCTTCCTTCCTCTTCAAATAAAAATTCCCCGGTTTATTAACCAAGGGAATAATCACAGCTTGACTAAATTAAGTCTCGTTACCAAATGTTTGATCCATTTTCAAAGAATTTTCAAATGTCATTCTCTGTTCAGCATTTCTAAGAAAATAGCCACTGAGCATTGCTGAAGCTAATAATTTACCTAAATTTTCTCTGCTAGTTGTCACATTTACATTAAATTGTTCTGAGGGTAGATTGCCTAAGAGTCCAATAATATTTCGCTCCATCACCTGAAAAACTTCTTGGGAATTTGGTTTTGATAAGTGGGAAACTGTATCTGGACTCATAGATTGGACATATTGCCAAAGTAAATTGGCTCCTTCTGAACTTTCTTCAAATAACTCTGGCCTGTGATTGTTTCTATTGGTCACTTTCTACCTCCATTTCAGAAACTCTTTTTGACAATTATGGTTTATGGACTTAACCAACCATATCTATTGCAATTGTTAATATTTGTTTTATTTCCTCAATACTAATTTAACAGAATGTTGCTAGAAGTCCGAACTATAGCGCTACGCACAATTCATAAGTCATAATTTAGCCATGATAAAGTTTTCAGTGCGAAAATAATCTTTATGGAGTATTTATAAATGTCCCCATCCTATTTGCATAGTGCTATATTTATCTAAACAATACGGTGTTATTTCTCTCTAGTTTCTTATCTCCAGTCTCTCAGCAAAAATTTTCAGGGTTATGAATACTGACGGTAGATAAATTCTCGTCTTTGTTTACGGAGCATCAAAAAAATAAATTTTCTGCTTCGGCGAAACCGATACACCGAGGCAGAAATATAAAATTTAATCAGATGAATGTCCAAGTTTGTATAAGTTTCTCAAAGCAGTTGATTATCCTTAACTAGCTAAATAATCATTCATATCTTGCTTTCTTTTACGAAGTTTACTTAAAGCTTCCCGCTCTATCTGTCGTACTCTTTCACGACTAATATTTAGGCGATCGCCGATTTTGGATAGAGTCATGCTTTGCCCATCTTCTAAACCAAACCTTAAGGCCAAAACTTGCTTTTGTTGAGGAGTCAAGTCAGCCATGATTGATTCTAAATCAGTCCGCATGGAAGATTGGAGAGCATAATCCTCCGGAGAAGCTCCTGTGTCTTCTAATAAATCTCCTAACTCTGTATCTTGGTTATCTCCTACTCGCAAATCAAGTGATAAAGGTAAGCGAGCTCGTTCTAAACATTCCCGAATTTGTTTTGGAGTTAAACCTAGTTCTGCTGCTATTTCACCAGTTGTAGCCGAACGTCCTAGCTGTTGAGTCAGTTGTCTCTGGACTTTTTTAATCTTGTTCAGCTTTTCTGTAATGTGAATAGGTAAACGAATTGTACGGCCTTTTTCTGCGATCGCTCTAGTTATGGCCTGACGAATCCACCAATAAGCGTAAGTAGAAAATCTATAACCCTTGGTAGGGTCAAACTTTTCTACTCCTCGCTGCATACCAATAGTACCTTCTTGAATCAAATCAAGCAAATCTACATTTCGTTTGATATACTTTTTAGCAACAGATACAACCAAGCGTAAATTGGCCTCTACCATTTTCCGCTTTGCTCTTTCACCTTCCCTAATAATTCGCTGCAATTCATTCTTTGAGAGATTTTTAGCATCAGCCCATTCTACTAATGTTGGCTTACGACCTAAGGCTTCAGTTAAAGTTTGATTGAATTCCTGCAAAGCTGTTAAGCGTTGAACCTGTTTTCCATAAAGAATTTCTTCTTCGTGAGTTAATAAGGGAACACGACCAATTTCTCTTAGATAAGTGCGTACAGAATCAATGTCTGAGGTTTTACCAATCTTCATAATTTTCCTCCCGCTAGATAACTCTACTTCGAGGTAGCAAGAAAAGTGGGCGGGCATTACGCTTTCCTTGAATTTTTCTTAAAAAAGTTTTTTTCTCTGACCATTTATGATTAATTTGGCCTAGAGATATTCTAAATTTATAGATTTTAGATTTTTAGATATGACCAAAGAGTTCCAATTTTATTGGGCTTCTATGATGGACATTTGTTGGCAATAAAAGAAGTTTTACTATTTCGGAATTTAGATTTAGTACGGAATCCTAGTCAGATTTGCCTAAAGTAGACCTTCTTGTTTTCTTATCGCTTCAGATATTTTTTTGTGGCCTTTACATAACTCAATACTATGTTAAGAATATTAACATTTATGAGAGCATATGGCTATACCTAAACCAATTGATTTTTCGGATGAATAGGTTTAATTGCCTATATGAGACTACTCATAAATTCTTAAAAAAATTGCATCCTGCACAACAAAATCACAAAAATTTTGCAAAAATACTTGATAAAGTTAGAAGTTATGGACTTATTTCTTGCTTTTGACTTTTAAATTTTGACTTTTGACTTAATTCATACATGACTTATTGTCTCGGTATTATTACTGAATCTGGTATTGTAATGGCCTCTGACTCTCGTACTAATGCGGGGGTGGATTATATTTCGACTTATCTGAAGTTGTTTGATTTTTCTTTAACTGGAGAGCGGGTCATCCTGGTTAGCACTTCTGGGAACTTATCAATTACTCAGGGAGTCATTAATGAACTCAAAAAAGATTTAAAAATTTCTGAGGGTACTAATCTTCATACTTTGTCTACCCTCTATGAAATTGCTCGCTACATTGGGGGAAAAATTAGACAAATTCTAGAGCAAGACCGCTCTTGGCTGCAACAGGACAGAATTGATACAGGATGCAGTATTTTATTAGGAGGGCAAATTAAAGGGCAAGACCCAGAATTATTTTTGATTTATCCTCAAGGAAATTGTATTTCTGCTACTAAAGAAACGCCTTTTTTACAAATAGGTGAAACTAAATATGGGAAACCTATTTTAGACCGTGCTTTGAGTTTTTATACTTCTTTGGAGGCTGCTGCTAAATGTGCTTTAGTTTCCATAGATTCTACTATGAAATCTAATCTGTCTGTAGGGCCGCCGATTAATTTAGTGATGTATGAAAAGGATAGTTTTAAAATTCGGCATCGGTTACAAATGCGTTTGGGCGATCCCTATTTGGCTAAGGTTAGGAAATTTTGGGAGGTTGCTCTTAAGGACGCTCTTGATGAAATGCCGGATTTAAATTGGTTATATGATTGTCAAGAGTCTCAGGAAGATATTTTGATTGATTGAGGCTGGGAAAGAAGAAGTAAGAAGTAAGAAGTAAGAAGGAAGAAGGAAGAAGGAAGAAGCAAGGAAAAAGTAAATTTTAGTAAGACTGTAGTGCCGTATCAAGCCTTAAATGTTACTTTAGGAAATTGGTAGAATGCTTATTTTTCAAAGCTTGACATCAAAAATCTATTCCACCACTTTAAGCTTGACGCGCTAGTAGGTTGGGTTAAGCGTCAGCGCAACCCAACATAAACTCTACTAACAAAGCAGTTGAGAAAATTATTTCGTCTGCCTACCTGAATTATCAAAAACATAGCTTGAGAATATTTTCTCAGCAAAAATCTTACTGGTATATCTGTTGGGTTTCCTTTTTCAAGCAAACCTACAAAAATATCCCCCACCATAATATTAATTTGGGAGGGAGAATAATGTTAATTTGTTGTTAGTTGAAAAGTTGTAAATGACTGACTGTAATAATTAAGAAAATACGATTCTGTTTAATTGAAAAAAGAAGGGTAATTCAGAGTCTTTTACTTCTCTGTCTATGTGAATTACTTGCTCGCAAATGTGAAAGGCTAAGTGCTTCTCTGGACCTGTTAAAGGATTTAATGCATCCAAAGCCAAATTAAGGGCTACTCCCGGATTGTTGGGAGCATCTTTTTCTTGATAATTTCTGATCCACAATTCGAGCTTAAATCTGAGCTCATCTTGGGAAATTCTAAGTAGATAAGAACCCTCATCAACAATGAAGTTCTTTTCTTGATCCGAGGCTTGACCATCTACAATAGCAGCCAGTGCAGCTAATTTGATAATATTTTGAGCAGAAGCAGGATTAATCATATTTCCCTCCATGAAAGTGATTGGAGAAGTGGTTATTTATCTATAAATGATTTTATCAATAACTAACCAATATCCTCACTATTCACCCTACATCAAAGTCATCAATTTTCAGTTATTTTATTCATCAAGATTTGGCATAAAATCTCTCTCTGACAATTAGAAATTATCATAAATTCCGGTCAACTATATTTTCCTATTTGTAGTAAAATTATATGTTATTCTGAATATACATAATTTCTGATGTAATTGAACTATTCTATCAGCAATTAAGAACAATCGTAAGGTAAGGTTTTATACAAAAAAAAAATCCCCCACGAGAATATTTAATTTGGTTAGGGGAGATGATATTAATTTAATTGTTATTTGAAAAATTGAAAATTGTAAGTGATTGAATTTACCAACGACCACCAAATACTAATTTTTGTAATTCTCTGATTAAACTATCTTCTTCAGGTGCCTTTTGTCCGTCTTGAAACATTACGTCTAGGCAAATGCTAAATGCTAAGTGCTTTTCATGGTCTGCCAAAGGCTGTAATGCTATCCTAGCTAAACTAATTGCTGCTGCACGATTCTTTACAAATCCTTCAACCTGGAAAATCCCCATCCAGTTATCAAGGTGCTTTTTTACCTCTTCTGGGGGAATTCTCAGCTCGTAAGAACCAACTTCAAAGATCAAGTTTTTTTCCTGGTCACTGACATGACCATCAACAACAGCAACCAGAGCAGCTAATAGCACAATATTTTCAACAAAAGCAGGATTTACCATATTTCTCTCCATGAAAGTGATTGAAGAAGTGGTTATTCATCTATAACAATCCCATCAATAAATAACCAATCTCCTCACTATTCAGCCTAAATCAAAGTCGTCAATTTTCAGTTATTTCATTCATCAATATTTTGCAGAAAATCTCTCTCTGAGAATTAAAAATTATCATAAATTCCGGTCAACTATATTTTCCTATTTGTAGTACAATACTATTTCATCAAAATATAAATAATACACAAAAAAATCTTACTTCTACGCCGAGACTTGATATAATATTTATTTACTTTAATTTAGGCTAATCTGATTAAACCTCTCGCCAAAGCTTCTAGAATTAAATTCAATCAAAATTAACATAAAATTCACCCTTTATGTATCAAATTTAAATCATTTATTATCTGTTACGCTACTTATAAATCAGTAATTATTCAAGCTCTAAAAATTAGTACAATTATTAACTATAACTATCGAATTTTTATTTTTGTGTTTCTCTATACATTGTTATAACTAAGACTATCTCTAGGATAAAAACAATCTCAAAAACTACCTACTTATTCTTTTACACCAGAATTAATAATGTCAATAAAAGTCAGTCTCAATCATCAACTTATTTACAACTTTGACCGCCCTATTATTCTCGGACCGCATCAGTTAGGATTGCGTCCTTCGCCTCATTGTCGTACTCCGATTCAAAGTTATTCATTAAAAATTGAACCTCAAGAACATCAAATTACTTGGCAACAAGACCTCCATGGTAATTTTATTAGCAAAATTAACTTTCTTCAAAAAACAGATAAACTCAAAATCGAAGTTGATATAATCGCCGAACTTCAACCAATAAATCCCTTTGATTTTCTCCTAGAAACTTATGCTGAGAAATATCCTTTTGCTTATGAAAATCAGTTAAATAAAGAACTAACACCCTTTTTAGAAATTACCGAATCAGGGGATTTACTACAGGAATGGATAAATAAAAACAGACAAACAGACACCTATACTACTAATTTTATCAATTCTATTAATCAACAACTTGCTCAAGATATTAACTATGAAATTAGACTAGAAGCAGGTATCCAAACTTGCGAAGAAACCCTCAATAGAAAAATTGGTTCCTGTCGAGATACAGCCTGGTTATTAGTACAAATTTTTCGTCATTATGGTTTAGCAGCTCGGTTCGTTTCTGGATATTTAATTCAACTGAAAGAAGATATCCCACCCCTTGACAATTCCCCTACTCCAAAATCGGACAATGGAGACTTACACGCTTGGGCCGAGGTTTATTTACCAGGAGCAGGTTGGATAGGTCTAGACCCCACCTCTGGTTTCTTGGCAGCAGAGGGTCATATTTCCCTGGTCTGTACTCCCGAACCCACTGCAGCAAATCCAGTACGAGGCACAACTGAACCCTGCGAGTCTAACTTAGAATTTTCGGTCAAGGTTTCTCGCCACCAAGAAACACCCAGGGCGACTAAACCTTACAGTGAAGAAGAATGGCAAAAAATTGACAGTCTTGGTCAGGAAGTTGAGGTAAAACTAAGACGTTTGGGTTTAGGGTTAACTATGGGAGGAGAACCTACTTTTATTTCTATTGACGATTTTGAATCTCCCCAATGGCGAGTGGAAGCTTTGGGAGATGAAAAACGCCGACTTGCAGGAGAATTGTTAAACCGTCTGGAAACAAGATTTGCCAAGAATGGGGGATTATTACATTATGGTTTGGGTAAATGGTATCCGGGTGAAGCTTTGCCAAGGTGGGCGTTGGGGTGTTATTGGCGCAAAGATGGGGTTCCTATTTGGGGCGATCGCTCTCTCATGGCAGAGGATAATCAAGATTATGGTCATACTCGGAAGGAAGCGGAAATTTTTATAGAAACTATTGCGCAACAGTTGGGTGTTAATTCAAATTGCATTATCCCCACTTATGAACAGGAAACTGAAACACCTGCGGGTTATGTTTTGCCTATTTTGTCAGTGTTGAAAAATGAAAATCTGCACTGGAGTAGTTGTCATTGGCAATTGCCAGAAAGTAAATTATATTTGCTTCCTGGTGACTCACCGTTGGGGTTTCGTTTGCCACTTAGTTCAATTTCTTGGGCACAAAATTTGGAACCTGAAGCAACGGTTGATATTAACTACCCTCCCACAACTCCAAGTGCAACATTTTTAGAAGCTCCAGAAAATTCTATTCGGATAGCATTAACCACAGAAGCGCGACAGGGAAAAGTACATATATTTATTCCACCTATGACTTCTGCTAGAAGTTATTTAGATTTAATTGCAGCGATTGAAGATACAGCAAAGCAACTAAAAATTCCTGTAATAGTTGAAGGTTACACACCTCCTGGCAATTCTGGAATAGATGGATTTCAAGTTACCCCAGATCCAGGAGTGATAGAAGTAAATATTCATCCAGCAGAAAATTGGGATGAGTTGGTGGAGATTACGACAAGTTTATATGAAGAGGCGCGTTTGTGTCGGTTGGGAACTGAGAAATATCAGTTAGATGGTCGCCGGGTAAGTACGGGTGGGGGAGCGCATATTACTATTGGTGGTAAGAGTGTTGGGGAAAGTCCTCTATTACGACGACCAGATTTATTGCGGAGTCTAATTACATATTGGCAACATCATCCTAGTTTATCTTATTTATTTTCTGGTTTATTTGTCGGTCCGACGAGTCAGGCACCCCGAATAGATGAGGCGCGACATGAAAGTTTGTATGAGTTGGAAATTGCCTTTCAGGAGTTACAACCAGGAAAAGAAGTTCCGCCGGAATTAATAGACCGTTTATTGAGAAATTTATTGGTGGATGTCACGGGAAATACTCACCGTACTGAGTTTTGTATTGATAAGTTGTTTCCGGTAGAAAATCTGCGCCGTCAATTTGGGTTGTTGGAATTTCGAGGGTTTGCAATGCCTCCCCACCCTAGAATGAGTTTATTACAAATGTTGTTAATTCGGGGTTTGGTGGCGTGGTTTTGGGAACAACCTTATCAGCGAGATTTGATTCGCTGGGGTACTATGTTGCACGATCGCTTTTTTCTGCCTCATTATATAGGTAAGGATTTGCAAAAGGTAATTGGGGATTTGCAGTCGGCAGGTTTTGGATTTGAGTTTGACTGGTTTGCGCCCTTTTTTGAATTTCGTTTTCCGATAGTTGGGGAAATAATGCGGAATAGTTTGCAGTTGGAATTACGTTATGCAATTGAACCTTGGCACGTTTTGGGAGAAGAAACAACTGGTGGAGGAACAGCGCGTTATGTAGATGATTCGATGGAAAGGTTGCAGGTAATGTTGCGGGGTGCTATGGGTGATTCCCCCAATCAGGATAGTGTGGGGTCGCGGTATGTAGTTTTGTGTAATGGTCGTCAGATACCCTTGCAGTCTACGGGTGTGGGAGGAGAGTATGTGGGGGGGGTAAGATATAGAGCGCGGAAGTATGGGAGTTTATTACATCCGGCGATCGAATGTCATAGTCCGTTGGTATTTGAAATTGTGGATAGTCGCGTAGAGCGAAGTATTGGTGGATGCAGTTATTATGTGAGTCCTCCTAATGGGAAGATTTATCAGCAGTTTCCGGTGAATTATCGGGAGGCAGAGTCGCGAATGGTAGAGCGGTTTATAGGGATGGGGCATTCTTCTGGGAAAGTTGAATTGTCCTCGCTGCAGTTGGGTTCGGAGTATCCGTTGACTTTAGATTTGCGGAGGGTGAGGAAGTGAGGGAGTGGGGGAGTGGGGAGTAGGGGAGATTAAGTATTAAAATAATTTCTCAAACAAAAAGTTGAAAATTTACTATTGTCTTAAAATTAGTTTTTTTATTTTCAAATAGATATGAATAGGAAATAAATTATGTTGAAATCGTTGACTATAAATAATTTTCGTTGCTTCCAATCTTTTGAACTTCAACAACTTAGCAGAGTTAATTTGTTGGTAGGAATGAATAATAGTGGGAAAACCTCTATTTTAGAGGCAATTCAACTTTTATATTCCGCATACCAACCTGCACAACTCCAGAAAATAATGTTTTACCGAGGAGAATATTTATGGAGGGAGCGTGATAAACAACTAGATATTCGGCATCTTTTTTATGGGCGTGAAATTTCAGTAGGAAGCAAATTTTCTATAGTAGGAACTAATGATAAATATCAGGAAAATCTAATTGCTTCAATACAAGCAGATTCACCGAATAAATTAGATGAACAAAAAGATTTATTTTATAATTCAGAAGAAATTACTGATGAACTAGATGAATTAGAAGATATTGTTTTTATGCTTGATTGGAAAAAAAAAGAAGTTAGTATAAGACGCAGATTATCACCTGATGGAGGTATGGATGTTCGTATACTAAGGTCATCTAGAATAACTACAGAAGCAGTTACAAAATCCCAATTTATTACACCATTATCTTTGGATATTGACGAAATTACTCAATTATTTGATGAAATTGTCTTGACACCAGAGGAAACGTTAGCCCTAGAAGCACTCCAAATTATTGAACCTAAAATTGAACGTATTGCTTCTATTGGCCCTGAAAAATATGGTTCTAATACTAGAATTTTAAATACTAGAATTGTAGGAGCAAGAGGTGGATTTAGAGTAAAAGTTTCTGACCAAAAACAACCCATACCTATTGGTAGTATGGGAGAGGGAATATGGCGAATTTTAGCATTAGCGATCGCTCTTGTTTCTGCTCAAGGTGGAGTATTACTTGTAGATGAAATTGATACTGGTTTACATTTTTCTACAATGTCTGATATGTGGAAGCTTATTTGGAAAACTGCGAAAAAATTAGATGTTCAAGTATTTGCTACTACTCATAATAGTGATTGTTGGAGAAGTCTTACAGATGTGATTCAAAGTGAAAGTTTAAAAGGTGAAGAAATTTCAATTCACAGAATAGAAACCGATAAAAATACTTCTGTAGTTTTCACCGAGTCTGAAATTGTTATTGCTGACCAAGATGATATAGAGGTACGGTAGTAATGACACAAAGAAAAATATATCCAAAAAAGCTTTTGGTAGAAGGTGCTGAGGATAAAAGAGTTATTCCATATTTGATAGAAGCTAATGATATTCCTTGGATAGAAAATCAGCAAGAAGTTGTCTTCATTAAAGAATATGCTGGCAAAACAAAACTACTAAAAAAAGATGTAATTTCTTCACAGTTAAAAAGTTCAGGACTTTCTGCATTAGGTTTAATGGTTGATGCAGATGAATATCTAGAAAATACATGGCAAAGTATTAGAAATGTTTGTTTACCCAGTATTCCTGATTTTCCTGAAAATTTACCAGAAACAGGTTTAATTCATACCACAAATTCTGGTGTGAAATTTGGAGTGTGGATAATGCCAGATAATAAAATGCGTGGGATGCTAGAAACATTTCTGACTTATATGATTCCTGACGAAAATGAACCTATTTGGAACTATGCAAAAACAACTGTTAGGGAAGCTAAAAATCTAAGTGCGCCATTTATAGAAAATAATACTGATAAAGCTAATATTCATACATGGTTAGCTTGGCAAAATCCTCCCGGTCGTCAATTACATAATGCTGTGATGGAAAAAATATTAAATCCCAAACATCCCCAAGCTCAAATATTTATTAACTGGTTTAAAAAATTATATGACTTGTAAAATTTTATTTGAACTATCTTCTCCTTAAGAATATCTTATTAAATATCAAAACAAAATCTTAAAACCAGACATGATATGATTATCTACAGTTAAACCTAATTTATATAAATTAGATGAAATGGAAAAAATAGAGCAACAAAATACCGAAACAATAGCCATCATTGGCATTGCTTGTCGCTTTCCAGGAGCTAATAATTACAACCAGTTTTGGGTGAATCTGGAAACAGGAGTAAATAGTATAAGTGAAATTCCTGCCCAGAGGTGGGAAGTAGAGAAATATTATTCTGCCAACCCAGAAGCACCCAATAAAACCATTAGTAAATGGGGAGGACTAATTGAAGGTATAGACAAGTTTGATGCCCAATTCTTTGGCATTTCTCCTAGAGAAGCAAAAAGAATAGACCCTCAACAGAGAATCATGCTGGAATTGAGTTGGTCTTGTATGGAGGATGCTGGATATTCACCATCTAAACTATCAGGAAGTCGGGTAGGTGTTTTCATCGGAGCTTGTAACTATGACTCAATTCTTTTACTAAATAAAAATCAAGAAAACATACAGGGACATAGTGGTACAGGAACTTGGACTTGTATGATTCCTAATCGAATTTCCTCTTTCTTTAATTTTCATGGACCTAGCATCCCTATAGATACGGCTTGCTCAAGTTCACTGGTAGCTATTCATTATGCTATCAATGCTCTCAAAGAATCCGAATGTGAGACAGCACTTGTTGGTGGACTCAGTGTATTGTTTACACCAACAACTTATATCCAAATGAGTCAACTGGGAATGTTATCCCCAACAGGACAATGTAAAACTTTTGATAGTGAAGCTAATGGTTACGTTAGGGGAGAAGGCGCAGGAGTAATTTTATTAAAACCTTTGGCAAAAGCAATGGTAGATGGCGATCGCATTTACGGCGTAATTAAAGGTAGTGCTATTAATCATGGAGGAAAAGCTAAAACCCTTACCTCTCCTAATATTTACGCCCAATCCCAAGTGTTACGAGCTGCCTATACAAGAGCTAATGTTGCCCCTAATACAGTTTCCTATATCGAAGCTCATGGTACTGGGACACCATTAGGAGACCCGATGGAAATTAATGCTCTCAAACGAGGATTTAAACAACTTTATAAACAGTATGAGCTAGAATTTTCTAAAAAACCCTATTGTGGTTTAGGGGCAGTGAAGACAAATATTGGACATTTGGAAGGAGCTGCCGGAATTGCTGGAGTGATTAAAGTGTTATTGGCAATGAAGCATAAAAAATTGCCTAAGATTGTTAATTTTCAAGAATTAAATCCACGCATTGAATTAAAAGACAGCCCATTTTATATAGTTACGGAAACTCAAGAATGGCAGCAGTTACAGACAGAAACGGAGGAAATGCTTCCACGACGAGCTGGTGTAAGTTCCTTTGGAATTGGGGGTGTTAATGCTCATGTTGTTTTGGAAGAAGCACCAAAGGAAGGCAACAGGCAACAGGCAATAGGCAACAGTAAAGAATTTTTAGAACGTTCATTGCATCTATTAACTTTGTCGGCGAAAACAGAAAAAGCTATGCAAGAGTTAGTCAGTAGTTATTCCAATTATCTGGAAACTTATCCAGAATTAGAACTAGCAGACATCTGCTACACAGCCAACACAGGACGTAACCACTTCAACCATCGTCTAGCCATTATTGCCTCCAACCAACAAGAATTAGTCGCAAAACTCAGACAGCACAAACAGGAAAAACAAGTCCCAGGAATATTCTCAGAAAAACTATCTCACCGCATCACTACACCCAAAATTGCCTTCATCTTTACAGGTGAAAATCTCCAGTATCTCAACATGGGACAACAACTCTATGAAACTCAACCGACTTTTCGTCAAGCCTTAGATAGATGTGACCAGATCCTAGGTTCCTATGTAGAAAAGCCACTCTTAGAAATTCTATATCCTCAACAGCCACAAAAGTCAAGTTCCTATTTATTAGACCAAAGTACCTATAGTCAATCTGCCCTATTTTCCATAGAATATGCTTTAGCACAGTTATGGCAATCATGGGGGATTAAACCAGATGTCCTCTTAGGTCAAAATGTAGGAGAATATGTAGCAGCTTGTTTAGCAGGAGTCTTTAGTTTAGAAGACGCTCTCAAATTAATCGCCAGTAGGGGCAGGTTAATGCAGCAGTATCCTAATAGTCAGACAATTATTGATACAGAATTTAAAGTCTCAGCACAAGAAATTATCTACACTCAGCCTCAAATACCACTGATTTCTAATATCACGGGCAAAGAATTAAGTAATGAAATTACTTCAGCCGAATATTGGGTGAATCATCTGTGGGAATCTGTACCTCTGAGTCAAAGTATTGAAACCCTAAATCAGGAAGGAGATGAAATCTTCCTAGAAATTGGACTGTGTAGAGGCTTACTTACCAAGCCCCTACAAGAAAGCACGTCTCAACTTTCAACCCAAACAGAATGGCAAAAAATATTAGAAAGTTTAGCCAAACTATATATAAGAGGAGTAAATATTGATTGGTCTGGGTGGGACAAAGATTATAATCGAGAGAAAGTAGCACTACCAACTTATCCGTTTCAAAGACAAAGTTATTGGATTGAAACTTGTGAAAAAGAGGAGTCAAAAGAGATTCCCGAAAATAACTCAAGCTTAATCTTTAATCTACTAAACCAAGGTGATATAGAAGGATTAACTCAAGAATTAAATCAGGGTCAAAACTTGACATTAGATGAGCAAAAATTGTTGCCAAAACTGGTAGAAATCCTCATAAATCAACATCAAACTCATATTAAAAATCCCCAAGAAAAAAATATTATTTTACAAAAACTGGAGAAAAAGACAGAAAAAAACCGGAAAAAATCAATAATAAATCACTTAGAAAGTTTAGTGAATAAAATCCTAGGATTAGAGGAATCAAATAATCTAGATGCACAGTTAGGATTTGCTGATATGGGTTTAAACTACTCAATGATGGTAGAACTAGGAGAAATATTACAAAAAACTTATGGATGTTCAGTGTCAATATCAACATTGCTGGAGTATTTTAATATTCAAGAGCTATCAAAATATTTACTTATGCAAATTGAGGGAGGTCCCTTAGAGACAAAAAATGAGAGTTCAGACTTGACAAATAAAACTCAAGAAATTAGGGTTGAAGGTGAAATAGAACCGTTATATGAAGAGGCAATAGCAACTGCTATTCATGAAACAGAAGTGGCCACAGCCATTCAAGAGGAATTGAAAGAGATTACACTTCTACTTAACAATGAAGGGGACTAAAATGACGATATTTTCCTATGCAATGTTTACCGACTTCCTTACCAGTATTTTTGACGAAGCTGGCCTTTTTGTACTTTGCCACTAGGTGTTCTTGGTAAAGATTCAACAAAATCTACACTTGTAGGTAACTTGAAATCAGCAATTTTTCCCCTACCAAAATTGATAATATCTAATGCTCTTGTATTTTCTCCAGTTTTTAAAACAACAATTGCTTTTATACTTTCTCCTAAAAACTTATCTGGAATACCAATTACAGCAACTTCAGCAATTGCAGGATGTTCATATAAAATGTTTTCAACTTCTGCTGGATAGACATTCTCTCCTCCATAGCAGATCATATCTTTAATGCGATCGCAAATATAAATGTAGCCTTCTTCATCAAAATAGCCTGCATCTCCCGTATGAACCCAACCATCGACTAAAGTTTTTGCTGTAGCTTCAGGTAATTTCCAGTAACCTATCATGTTTGCAGGAGAATTTATGCAAATTTCACCTATTTCAAAAGGAGGTAACTTTTGACCTTCACTACCTAAAACAGCTAAAGATACTCCAGGAAAGGCTTTACCAGCAGATTTCAATCGGTTGGGATAATTAGAGATATGAGCAGAGGCAGGTAGAGATACAGCACAGTTTCCAGTTTCTGTCATGCCATAAATTTGTACAAAGTCACAGGAAAATACTGCTATTGCCTTATTCAATAAAGATTCCGCGATCGGTGAACCTCCATAAACAATATGTCCCAATGATGAAAAATCTGTTTGTTTAGACTGGGGTTCAGCTAATGTAATTTGAATCATTGCAGGAACCATGCACATTTTCGTGATCCGATACTTTTCAATTGCATTGAGAACTTCAAAAGCATTAAAAGTTTCCAGAATAAAATTTTCTGCTCCGGAGACTAAACCCCGAATAGCCCACCATAAACCTCCAATATGAAATGAAGGTAAAATTAATAAATTTTTATCATTTTGGCTCCAATTTATCCAGTTCTCGCCTAGTTTCGCAAATTCTTTAGCAACAGCAAAAAAGCTATAATGTCCCAGTTGAACACCTTTAGGCCGACCAGTCGTTCCACTGGTATACATTTGAACAGCTACGTCGTTTGGGTTAACTGTAATATCAGGTTTGACATCACTATACTGCTGACACCAACTACTATAACCAACCCAATTCTGGTCAGTGTTTTCTAAACCGATAAAAGCTTTGATAGTCTTAACTTCTTCTCTAATTGATGCAACTAAAGGATAAAACTCCGATCCAACTAATAGAATTTCGATATCAGCATCTCTAAGTATATAGCTGACTTCGGCTGCAACTAAACGCCAATTAATTGGTACTAAAACTGCATTAATTTTGGCACAAGCAAATAATATTTCGTAACTCTTTAATGAATCTTTTGCTAACAATGCTACTCTAGATTGAGCTTTAACGCCTTCTGCTAATAGCCCATTAGCTACACGGTTGCTTTGTAAATCAAGCTGTGAATAAGTTAGGGATTGGTCTTTAAAAACCAAAGCTATATTGTTGGGAAACTTGTTTCCTTGCACCAAAGATAAATCGGCTAATGTGAAAATTTCATTATCGTATATCATTATTAATCTTCTGCTTCATAAAACCGATATAAAACGTCATAACATGACATTTTAATGTTTACTTCCTGCTTCAACTGAGACCGTCGGCGGCTACTCATCCACAAGCATTG
>NZ_JBNHER010000202.1:0-20676 GCF_050015975.1 Dapis purpurea BLCC-M126
TCCTTCGGAATGCTCCGCAAACGACCGCTCTCTTGGTCGATTGGATATGGCGAGGTTTCCTCGCCATCCCTCGACCGCTTTTTTCCCTTAAAAGGGGAGGCTTTAAACCAGAATTATTTAATAATTAATAATTAATAATTGGGTAAATGTAATACTAGAAATTAAGAAACAAACTAATAGAAAAGCAAAATTGTAGTAGACCGTTTCATCTTAAATGGTGCATTAGAAAATGGGGGAATGCGGTGATTATGAAAAAAGCACTTTGCACATTTTTAGCTGAAACAGTGCACTACTAGACCGACTATCTTTAATTAGGGTTTGCTGATTAAACATCAAAGCCTTTATAGATAAATATTTCAGCCTTTTCAGGTCTGGAAAAAGTACAAGATTTTCGTTCTAGGGAGCTCAAAAAGTTAGGATTTTGGGTTGACTCATTGCTGAAAAATCAAGGGATAATTCTTCTGACTACCTCCTCGCTCATTCCCTGTTTCTCCTGTCTCCTACCCTTACCGATAAGACTTTTTCAGCAAGCCCTAATTATTAATTATTAAATAATATCTTTCCTCTTCTGAAACCAAATAGTTAAACCTAAATAAATCAGTGAATGTAAACATAAAACTCCCCAACTTAAACCTAAATTTTCCCAGTTAAGATTATAAACATCTGAACCATCAAATGGTAACGGAACTGTAGTTCCGTTTGGTAATTTAGTTGCTTCTGGCACCATTTCATTAACATTGACCAGTGCGCCATAAGCAGCTACAGACCAACGACTTAACATTACCCAAGAAAATTTACTAGCTATACCTGTCATTTCAAATAAAACACCAGAAAAAATAATCTGAGGCAACAATATTAAAGGTAAAGCACTATTAGCTTGAGAACCATTTTTCACAATCGACGAAATCATTAATCCCAAACTAATACAACTTATTAAAGTTAAAAAAGTAGTAATACTAACTCCTATCTGCCATGAAATTAATTCTGGCTGAGGACTCTCAAATCCAAAGATAATTACTCCTGCTATTAATAGAGTTTGGAAAACTGCTAATAATCCTAAAACTATTACTTTTGAACCTAGGTAAGCAAATAATCCTAAATTAACTAATCTTTCCCGAATATAAATAGCTGATTCTTTGACTATTTCTTGTAGGGAACTCGAAAGACCAACCCATAAACAAGCACAAGTAAATACAAATAATACTCGCAAAGCTAAAGGAGCTAAGGTAGGTTCCGGGTCGCCAATAAATGGATTTTTGTCTCTAACGGCAAATAAAATTAAACCAATACCAATAGGAGCAGTTAATAAAGCCAAACCTAAATTTATCGGGTCGCGGAAAATTAATTTAAAATATCGTTCGATTAAAATAAATAGTTGTTGCCAAAAAGAAGGGGGTTGTTTTTTGGGAGGTAAATTAGTCGGAGATTTTAAATTATCAATACTCAGATGATTGGAAATATAATGCCGATAATATTCTGATTGACGAAAATTATTTACCCAATCATTGATATTTTCATCGCTGGTTTCTAGCTCATTATAAATATCAGCAAAGTCTCCAGTATTTACTGAGAAAAAATTGAGAGCTTCTCTAGATGAACCAAAGTAACATAACCGCCCTCCTCTTCCTAAAAATACTACTCTATCGCAAATTCTAATATTAGCTGTGGCATGAGTGACTAAAATAATTGTTCGTCCTTGATTTGCCAACTTTCTTAATAGCTGCATCATTTTTTTGTCTAATCCTGGGTCGAGTCCAGATGTCGGTTCATCTAAGAAAAATAATTTCGGATCTGCTAATAATTCGACGCCAATACTTACTCTTTTTCTTTGCCCTCCACTTAACTGACTAACTAATACATTTCTTCTTTCTGTCATTTCTATTTGTTCGAGGGTTTTTTCGACTATTTCTTTCACATTAATATCTGGAGGTAAGCGCAATTTTGCAGCATAATTTAATACTTCCCATACTGTTAATTCGGGATGAATAATATCGTCTTGAGGAACATAACCTATTTGATTCCGATAAATATTAAAATTATTCCTTAAATCTTCACCATTTATATAAACTTTGCCTTTAGTTGTCGGATCTATTCCTAATAATGTTCGCATCAAAGTTGACTTCCCAGTGCCACTTCCTCCGACTAAAGCAACAAACTGCCCCGGTTCGATCGCGAAGGAGATATCATTCAGCAAAACTCGTGTTTTCCCCCGTTGATCTCTGACTATTCTGTAGAGGCGATCGGCATCAAGACGAATTTGGTTGCCTGGATCGAAAACTTCCAAGTTATCGCCACGACGAATGAGGGTAAAAGGTCCGATTTTAATTACTGCTCCGTCAGTGACAACAATGGTATTTTTAACCCGCACCTCATTGACAAAAACACCATTTGTACTATAATCCCGTAAAATATAGTTACCTTTACCATTGGGTTCAATAGTGGCATGACGACGAGAAACAATTGAAGCATTTAATTCTAGATTTGCATTAGGATCGCGACCAAGTAATACCGATTGATCTTGCAAAGATATTGAGCGGGTTTTTGGCAAAGATGCTATGGCTACAGGATTATTCGGTTCAAAATATTTGAGCAGAATTTGGTTTTGGGGGTCGAGACCGATTTTTATTTCTATACCATTTTGCAACAGATGACCTTCAGATGGAGTAATGCGGGTACGATCGAGAAATAATCCGTTAGTGCTGGCTCGATAACCATCACCATCATAAATATGGTAGCGATCGTCAACTTTCCGGATGATGGCGTGATAACTAGAGATAACTAACCAGTCTGAAGGCACTACTAGATCGGCACGGAGGCGATCGCGTCCTAAGATATGATTGTCTTGTGTTAGTTGGAGTGTGATAATTTGGCCTTGATTATTTAATTCTATATAAGGATTATTGCTTAAAAGGGTGGTTTGCCCTGTTTTGTTAGTCATAATAATATTTGATTTTAGATTCTTTGGCAGAGATTCTATTTATATATATTTATATTGTGAATCATAATAGAAAATTGATTTTGAACGACTACTTATATGGCGTTTCTCAAATTGGTGAGGTACAGTTTTAGATCCCCCCTAACCCCCCTTGGTAAGGGGGGAACCGCTTAAAAGGGAGGTCTCAAAGTCCCCCTTTTTAAGGGGGATTTAGGGGGATCGTAAATGTACCTCATAACTGTGCGAATTGCTATATTATATAAATTCAAAATTAAAAACTGAAATTTTATAAAAGTATTGTCAAAAATTAATTTTTCTATCTACTTGACAAACAAAAAAGGAGAAGTTAGTATATTTACAGTTATGAACCTCGAAAAATAAATAGTAATAAGTTTTTAGTCATTTCTTGGTTGTAAAGGGTGGCTAACGGGTGGTTTTTCATCTTTGCATGGAACCCCACCGACGCACCTCGCAAAATCGCTGTAATGCTGATTCTTTCGTTGAACTGCGTCGATGCCATACCAGGAGCGGGTTTGAGGGTCGTCATTTTGGCAAAATTTGCCTTGTTGATGATAAAGTCAAAGGGGTGCGTCGATTGGCCTATCTGAAACCCTTGCTCTGTCTGGGTTCTGGATCGGAACTCTCTGGAAACCCTAATCCCTATTTAGGGATTGAAACGGCTGGAAGAACTACTCTTCTCCGCAGCACTTCCCTCTGGAAACCCTAATCCCTATTTAGGGATTGAAACCAAATAGTTAGAGCTAAAAAAAAATTTCATTGATCCTAATTCTCTGGAAACCCTAATCCCTATTTAGGGATTGAAACTTTTTGCCATAATGCATAGTCAAATTCTACCTCTGGAAACCCTAATCCCTATTTAGGGATTGAAACTCAAAGGCCTCTTTTAAGTGCTTATCTAAGACCTCCCTCTGGAAACCCTAATCCCTATTTAGGGATTGAAACTCCATCACTTCCTCCGTTTGCCCCTGTTAGGGTGTCCTCTGGAAACCCTAATCCCTATTTAGGGATTGAAACGAGTTGGTGTTATCGTTGATTAAATTTGATTCAGCACTCTGGAAACCCTAATCCCTATTTAGGGATTGAAACAACATCACATGAATACCATCTTCCTTTCCAATATGTCTCTGGAAACCCTAATCCCTATTTAGGGATTGAAACAATTTCTTCAGCAATTACTGAGTTTGTAAAAGATACAGAAGCTCTGGAAACCCTAATCCCTATTTAGGGATTGAAACTTGTATCAGAGAAGAACCTGACCTCCTCTAGCTCGTATCCGTTCTCCTCTGGAAACCCTAATCCCTATTTAGGGATTGAAACTTCAATATACTAGAAAACTGTAAATGCCTTTTTTCTATTGTTGCTGCTCTGGAAACCCTAATCCCTATTTAGGGATTGAAACTGGATCCAAAGTTGAAAAGCTGTGTACGGGGGGTTCTGCTCTGGAAACCCTAATCCCTATTTAGGGATTGAAACTCTTTATATAATTCTTCACAGCTTTTATCGCAGGCTCTGGAAACCCTAATCCCTATTTAGGGATTGAAACAAATAATCACCCTCCAAAATAAGGTCGTAAGTTTGTTGCTCTGGAAACCCTAATCCCTATTTAGGGATTGAAACAATCAAAAAAATCATGGAAACTAAAGCAACACCAGCGATCTCTGGAAACCCTAATCCCTATTTAGGGATTGAAACAATCCCTTGATTACCACTATGTTATTTTCTTGAAATACTCTGGAAACCCTAATCCCTATTTAGGGATTGAAACTTGAACCCTCTTCAACTGCTTTCTTGAGCAGTGGGGTTCCTCTGGAAACCCTAATCCCTATTTAGGGATTGAAACCTCAAGCGGGAAA
This sequence comes from Dapis purpurea BLCC-M126, assembly GCF_050015975.1. NCBI lineage: Bacteria > Bacillati > Cyanobacteriota > Cyanophyceae > Oscillatoriales > Microcoleaceae > Dapis > Dapis purpurea. Next base: position 4,810 of record NZ_JBNHER010000202.1, read on the forward strand.
TATTGATCTGCAAGTTTACCTATGCGGTAAGCCTCTGGAAACCCTAATCCCTATTTAGGGATTGAAACCACTGCCTCCAATGGGTTTTCCTGGCAATACTCATCATGACTCTGGAAACCCTAATCCCTATTTAGGGATTGAAACCAGTGACGGGCACCGTTACTGTCTGTGTAACATTTACGCTCTGGAAACCCTAATCCCTATTTAGGGATTGAAACTTCTGGCATTTTTCCCTCCAGGGAACTTACTACCTCTGGAAACCCTAATCCCTATTTAGGGATTGAAACCGTTTGGAAAACTTCAAATGACTTCATAACTTCCAAGCCATCTCTGGAAACCCTAATCCCTATTTGAAGAAGAGGTAATTATTAATTATTAATTGTTAATTATTAATTATTGAAAAACCATGCTTCTCGCCATATTAATTATAGGTTTTCTTGGAAGTTATATTTATATTCTAATAATTTAGGTAAATCAGCTATTAATAAAGGAATTTGTAGAGTTTTGGCAAGATATTTTGCTGTGTTGGATTTGCCTGTGCGATCGCTTCCTTAAAAATAAAGCAGAAACAGTAACACACCAAAAATTTCTCCTAAAATGGTGCGTTACTAACCTCTAATCAAATTACTTGTAATGGCTTTTGGGGAAACATTCTAGGTTCTGGAAGGGGTTTATTCTCTTCAATAAGCATTTCTATAAAAGTTTCAATTACTTCCTGACCATTTTTGGCTGCTTCCTCGTATGTTCGACCATGAGTATGAAATTCTTGCCAAGGAAACTCAGGTAAATGAACTAAAAAAAGCCTATCTTCTTCAGACCATTGAATTACCATACTATACTGATAATTCATTTTTATTCCTCCTCGCTTTTTTCATTTTCTTGTTTTTTCAATTCTGCCAACTTTTTCAATACTCGTTGAATATTTCTCTCCAAATATAATGGTGCATCATCACCATCTTTTCCTGGAATAGTCAATGGTTTTTCAGGTAACAAAGGATGTTTCCAAAAAGTATGACTTCCTTTACCGCGTTTGTGTTGAAGTATATAACCAACTTTCGCTACCATTGCTTTTAATTCTCGTATTTTCTTGGGCATTACTCCTTTTTACTTTTGATTTCTATTATATTACCGAAATAATTAATAATTAAACAATTAAATAATTGGTTTAGCGTCTCTGGAAATTCTAATCCCTACTACTAGCACGTCTAGACTAAAATTATTGGTTAGGAGCGAGTAACCTAGAACACCTCTCCCCCAACCCCTCTCCTGCGAGGAGAGGGGAGAGACTCCCCCTTCCCTTGCAGGGAAGGGGGTTGGGGGGTTAGGTTTTTTTACCCGCATTATCCGATTATTAAAAGGTGATTTTTCCAGATGAAACTAACCCCAAAAAAACTATCTATAACTACTCTCTGTATTTCCTTATGTCTAATTGGATGTCAATCTCCCGAACCAAAAATAACATCTCCCAGTCCCGAAACAACTCCTTCCCCACAAGCATCACAAGTATCAATAAAAATACCTCAAAAACCCTTAACATTACCTCCAAATAATCCCGAAAAAATAGCTTCTACTCAAGTACAAACATATCTCAGTAGATTAGCAAATCAAGGATTTTCTGAACAAAATCAAGGCATCTGGATACAATCAAACGATACTTTATTAGCAAACCATCAAGGTACAATTCCTTTACCCGCAGCATCTATTACTAAAGTAGCAACTTCCTTAGTCGCCCTAGAAACTTTTAATCCCAACCATCAATTTATTACCTTAATTTCTACAACAGGAAAAATTGAAAATGGTGTCTTAAATGGAGACTTAGTTATTCAAGGAGGAGAAGATCCGTTATTTGTTTGGGAAGAGGCGATCGCTATTGGAAATTTATTAAATAAAATAGGGATTCAAAGAGTTACTGGCAATCTAATTATTACTGGTAAATTTTACATGAATTTTGAATCTAATCCTCAAACTGCTGGTAATTTTCTTAAACAAGGATTGAACAGTCAAATTTGGCCGAGAGAAGCTTTAACTCAATATCAAACTTTACCTCCTGGAACGGCAAAACCGCAAGTAATTATTGATGGTATTGTAAAAGTTTCTCCTACTGCTCCTGAAAATACGAAACTATTAATTAGACATTATTCTTTTCCCTTAGCTGAACTGGTCAAAAAAATGAATCAATATAGCAATAATTTAATGGCAGATATGTTAGCTGAAGCTGTGGGAGGTTATCAAGTAGTTGCGGAAAAAGCTGCTGAATTTACGGGAGTACCAAAAGAGGAAATCCAACTAATTAATGGTTCTGGTTTAGGAGAAGAAAATCGCATTTCTCCTCGCGCTGCTACAGGAATGTTTCTAGCAATTGATAAATATCTTCAGCAATACAATATGAATGTGGCAGATGTATTTACTGTAGTTGGTAAAGATAAAGGTATTTTAGAAGAGCGGAAACAACTGCCAAATTTTGCAGTAGTTAAGTCTGGAACTCTGAATTATGTTAGTGCTTTAGGAGGTGCTTTACCTACAAAAGAAAAAGGAGTTGTTTGGTTTACAATTCTGAATAAAGGATCTAGTGTAACTGAATTAAGAAATCAACAAGAAATTTTACTAAAAGATGTGTTGAACAAGTGGGGTGCTGTTGAGTTGTCGCCACCAGAATTAACAGCTAATCCTGAGAGAAAAGCTAAAACTTCTCGTAGTGAAATTGTTGAAGATGGGAAAAAATAAGAATCTAGATAAGTCAAAAGTAAGATTAATACTATAACAAAAACTTCTGAAAAAAATCTTAGAGATTGTTTGTAAAGGAAACATAAAAAGGAGATAGGGAATAGGGAAGAATAAATAAATAAAGACAACTATTTGTCATTTATAAATCTAGGAATATATCTACCGAACACCTCTGTATCTACCAGATTTCAATCCGTTGAAGTATTAACGCTTTTAGATTTTATATTATGTACGGTTAAATAGTTATAATTAAAATTCGTAGTAAGGCTTTAGCCCGAACTATAGATAGGGATCAAGCCCTACTACAAACAAAATTTTTATGAGTGAATCAAGATTAAAACAGCTTGTCAGCCAAGATAAAGCGACCATATTTTACATTCACGGAACTGATAGAAGTGGATCTACGCTGGCCGAAGTGATTTTTTCAAAATTGGCGGATAGAGCAATCCATCAACCTTTTTTGCGTGTGAATAAAAAACTGGGAGGTATCCTCAGACCGAATAAACAGCCCTTTGATGCTGACATCTATGAAATGGGTTGTGGCTTGATTGTTGAGCAGATAGAAGAAATTCTCCAGCAGAAAAACCATGCTACAATTTTTGTCAAAGAAACTACTCGTTTCTTTCATTCCCAAATTTGGGAGCAATGGATTCAGATTCCTGAAAAGTTTTTGTTTATAATCCGGGAGCCTCACTTACAACACTTATCATGGTTATCCTTCTTGACTGACTTAGCATACAAGGGCAATGGCTTATTGATGACCAATCCTTACAAAGTCTTGGAGAAAGCCCAAACAACAGAAGCCTTAGACATCCAAAGCTTCAGACCTGGAGGGCCTTCGGGTACAATTATTAGTTATAATTTGCAGATATGGCAGAATTTAATCAGGGATTGGAATATGTTGCAATCTAGGATTGCTGGAAGTTCAAAAAAACTGGCAGTTCTGGATTTAATAGAACTCAGGCAAAATCCTGAATATGCAATTGGCAAAACAATTGAGCAATTAGGTTTTGAAATTGATAATCTTGAGAGGCTCAATTCCAATTTAATGGTGCAATCTCAAAACAAGGTCTTTAATAACATAGTAGCTTCCTATCCTTCTGCAACAAGAAAAATACGCAATAGTAATGAAATAGAGTTGTTAGTTCCTGGGGAAGCCATTGCTCCATACGCCTTTTCACCTCAGTCACAAGAGCTTATTTGGCGACTGATTCCCCTGTACCTCGATCTGCTATACGCACCCGAAAATGCTGCTATGCCCTCTTTGCAACAACTAGAGGGGACTGTGGCAGGCAGCGAAACTTTGAAATTAGGGGATATTCATCCTTTTGTTGCCTACGCGATCGCTATTTTCCATCAACACAAAAACCCAACCCCAGAAATTAACTCCGTGCTGGAGACGATTATCAATGGGAAAACGAAAACTGTTTTGGGGGAAGAAAAGCCAAACTCAGAATTATTCGGAGATTCTTTTGCAGTGGTGGATGCTTACTGGCAAGAAGCAGACTAATTTGAGGAGTTATTTCCACGGGAAGAATCTAGTGCGCGATTGCCTTTCCTGCGGAAGAAACTATAAAAAACTGAAGGGTAAATACCTAAATGCTTAATCACTAGGAAACTGAGCCAGATATTCCACATAGCCATCGTCAAGCTAGTAGCGATCGCTGCTCCAATGGAACCAAATATAGGAATTAATGCTCCATTCAAAACAATATTAATTAAAGCAGTATAACCATAAACAAAAACCGCTTGATTTTGATAACCAGTCATTATCAACAAGAATCCCACAGATCCACATAAAGCATTCACCAATTGTCCTAAAACCAAAATCTTTAACTGCCAGTGAGCAACGACAAAATCTGACCCAAAAAGCCCCATCACAGGTTGGGCAAAGATAATCAAGATAGCAGCAATAGCTAAGGAAAACCAGAAGATCCAGACAGTCACTTTAGAGACCAGGTTTTGTAACTCCTGGCGATCGCCTTGCATATAAAGGGTAGTAAAAACAGGAGCGACTACAATATTAACAGTTTGCAAAGAGAAAGCTACCCATTGAGCAGTCTTCACCACCGCGCTGTAAATCCCTGCTTCCTCAGTTCCAATTACCGAACCCACCATCACAATATCTGTTTGATTCAAAATCTGTCTAAATCCTGTCTGTAATAACAAAACTAGGGCGATGCTTATCCACTTGCGGTAGTTATAGATGGGAGTAGTCCGCTCAACTTCTGTATCTAATTTCCCCCACAACAGCCATAATTGGAATGATAGGGCGATCGCTAACATTACCATTGAAATTTTGATTGTTGTGATGCTGCAGAGTGCGTGGTTTCTTTGCCAAAAAAATAATCCTCCTGACAGCAATAATATTGGCCATATTACTAGAGAGGGTACATAGGCCAAAGTTACATCTTTCATTGCCCTGGCGATTTCCAAAAATAACTGGACCAAAGCCTGTAGTGGCACTAACCAAATCCCAATTAGAAGTGGTTTTGCGTAAGAAAAGCTGTGATAATGGTTGAGCCATAAAATTAGACCCCTGGTGACTAAACACAACAATACACTAGCCAATATGGTTAGTAACAAGCTGCCACGGATAATACCGCCTAAAAGTCCCCAATCTTGCTTAACTCGGTATTCGGAAATGAAGCGCAATACTGTGCGAGGCAAACCCAATCCTGCTGGAATTGCCAAGAGTAATGACCAAGAGATGACATATTCATAAATACCGTACTCAGTTTTGCCCATCCATCGGGCTAAAAATACTTTAACTAAGTAGATAAGCAATAACCCTGCTAATTGAATAATTAAGGCTACTTTAACATCTTTAACTAGAGTGCTGAAATTGAAACTGTCTGAATTTCCTGATAATGAGCTTTGAGTCATAAGTAGGTTGGTGAAAAAATTTACAAGTACGTCATTGCGACTGGAACGGAGTGGAAGGAAGCAATCTCCGCCAACTCCTGAGATTGCTTCCTATCGTCGCAATGACAACTGTTCAACTGGATTTTACAACAGTTTTCATGTCAGTGTTTAATATGAATTCTAACTTCTGAATTCTGAATTCTGAATTCTAACTTATCTGGGATCGACTGGTCTTGCCACTAAAATACCAATGGCACTTTCCACATTCCAAATATATCTTTCTAAATCATAAGCAACAGTTACTTTTCCCGCAGGAGAAGCATGAATAAAACCAATATTACCATCGGAATTACGATAAACTAAGCCAGTATGAGTAACATCTAATCCATTAATTTCTGTTGCTACGGCGATAATATCCCCTGGTTTTAGCTGAGAATAAATACTGCGGATTTTATAGTATGGAATATAGTTTATTTTCAGTTTACTAATACTATTTTCCATACTAACAATACACTGATAATTCGCATCATTCCTAGCAATTTGTGGATACTTCAATCTATTTTTACTCATAAAAAATAATGGTTTGTTTACCCTTTCACCTCCTAGTTTAACACCAATATCTCTAACATTTCCTCGTCTTTGATTGTCAGCAATCCATTCAGAAAAATAATGTAAACGGCTGCAATATCCATCTATTTGACCTTTCCAGTAACGCTGGTTTCTAATATGATTAATAAAGGTTAAATAAGAATAATCTTCCATTGCTATTCCCCTCGCCATTGCCAAAACAGTTTCCACAAATAATACACAATCAAATCCATCCAAAGTAATCACTAAAGACTCTTGATTGGATTGGTCTAATAATCCAGCTTTGTAGGGACTACCAATAAAATAATCAGCGATCGCCTGCATAATTTCTGCCATAGAACGTTCAGCAAGATTCTGTTCTATGGCATACTCTATTACTGGTTTAAACTTGGGGTCTTCTTGAATATTTGATGGTGGTATTTTATTAACTCCTTTTTCTCTACCACTTTTATTTAATTGAATATCAATTAATGGTCTTGTGGGAGGCTGAGACGGACCGACTGGGAATTCTTTGAAAACATTTTGCTTTGATAAAGTAGATATTTTTGAGAAGGTATTACTAGATAAATATAGGGATTTTAAAGTAGTATCGGAAAATTGAATTAGACGCAGATTTAGTGATTTTTCTGAAATAGATGCTAGGGGATTAATTAACTTTTCACTATCAAATTTTATTTTTTCATTATCCTGATTATTTACAAGATATTTTCTCTGAATATTGCCATCTATTTGAGCAGTATTAACCAAGCTGAAAAAAGACATCAAATTATTTAACGCCAGAGGAAAATTTACTGTGTAGAATCCAGTGAATACCACTGCTAAAACAGGTAACTCTAATAATTTTCTCATTTGTTTATCGGGAATCTTAGCCTACAAGTATGTTATCCTAAATAAGAAGAAATTGGTAATATTTACTGATGTGAAACCTACAGTTTTGAACAATCGCTATCGATTTATACGAGCCATCAGTAGTGGTGGATTTGGGGAAACCTTTTTAGCAGAAGATACCCAAATGCCTTCTGGTCGCTACTGCGTAATTAAGCAACTTAAAGTAGTTACAAATAATCCTGATATTTACCAACAGGTACTACAACGCTTTCAACGAGAGGCGGCCATTTTGGAAGAATTAGGGGAGACTAATACTCAAATACCTAAATTATATGCTTATTTTAGTGACACAGCAGGTCAATTTTACTTAATACAAGAATGGATAGAAGGAGAAACCCTCGCAAAAATAGTAGAAGCTAGAGGTAAAATGACGGATAGTTATGTTCAGAAAATGCTGATTAGTTTACTATCAGTTATTAACTATATACATAGCAAAAATATTATTCATCGAGATATTAAGCCGGAAAATATTATTTTGCGTCAAGAAGATGATTTGCCAGTTTTAATAGATTTTGGGGCAGTAAAAGAGTCTATTTCTACAGCAATTAATTCTGAAAAAAATACACCTATTTCTATTATGATTGGTACTCCTGGATATATGGCTTTTGAACAAGCTGCTGGACGACCAGTTTATGCCAGCGATTTATATAGTTTAGGATTAACAGCAATTTATTTACTTACAGGAAAAGTTCCTCAAGATTTGGAAATGGATTTACAAACTGGAAATATTATTTGGCAAGAATATGCTAACAATTTAACTCCTAAATTAGCAGGAATTTTAGATAAAGCAGTTCAACCTAATATTAGCGATCGCTTTACTACAGCTAGAGAAATGTTAGAAGCTTTAGAGTCTGCTTCAATTCAGGTTTTTACCAATGAAACAGAGCAGCCATCTCCATCTTTAGTAGTTATCAATAATTCTGACAAAACAACAACTTTAGATTTATCTATAGATAAACATTTAGAACTACCTTCAACTCAACTATCTATCAGTCGCAGAAATTGGCAGAAAACTGTGATTATTAGCGGTGCTATTGGTAGTTGTTTATTAAGTGGTATTTTGCTCAAAAATACCTTAATTAAATCTTCCCAACCACAATTAGAAATCCCAACCTTTCCCACACCACCTACTACAGAATTAGTCACATCAATTTCTCAACCAGAAGCTAAAAAATTAATCCAGACTTGGTTAAAAGCAAAAAAAGATATATTTGCTCCTCCCTATAATCAAAAACTTGCTGCTGAATTGACAACAGGAAAAGTGTATGATACAATTTTGTCTTCAAATGGAGCGCTCGCTTGGTTAAAAGAAAACAATGCTTACTATCAATATGGAGTTCAAAAAATAGACAGTATTGAATATTTTTCGACCCAAGGAAGTCAAGCAACTATTCAAGTTAAAATTACTGAAGAATATCAACTATTTAAAAATAAGCAATTAGAAACTAAAAGGTCAGGTTCATCCCAATTAACAGTCATCTATAATTTGCAATTTATAGACGGCAAATGGAAAATAGCTGCTTCTAGAATTATTTAGAGAACAGGGAATAGGGAATAGGGAATAGGGAACAGGGAATAAGGAATAGGGAACAGGGAACAGAAAAGAAAAAAAAGTATACTTACACAAAGGGTGAACAATACTATATGTACTTCTTTTTTCTTAAATTATTAGACCAAATTTAAAAAAGATAGTTATACCAATTCCCATGCATTAATGCTATAGTTTGGTGACACTTCAGTTATCAAGTAATTAACACAGGTGAAATAACTACCATACCTAATTATTAACCAGTTAATGTTAATTGTTATTATGTTTACTTCTCCCGTAGGAATGTTGCATTCAACCTCCCTACCCACTCCCTTACTCCCGTACTCAAGAAAGTATATAAAAGTTTTTGAGAAATGGTATTATATGATGTCCGGATAATAAGAGATAAAAAAGTTTTTGTTTGTAGTAGGGATGTAGCCCTATCTAGACTTAGGGCTAAAGCTCTACTACAAGCTTTAATTATAACTATTCAACCGGACATGATATTATATAAATTTGGTTGAACCTGTTGCCTAATTCCAAGAGATTTTATTTACAACCAAAATCTGACTGCTATATGAATCAACCAATTTTAAATAACCGTTATCGAATTATTAAAACATTAGCAAGTGGAGGATTTGGTGAAACATTTCTTGCCCAAGATACTCAAATGCCATCTGGTCGTCTTTGCGTTATTAAACAACTTAAACCTATAGTAAATAATCCTCAAATTTATCAACTTGTACAAGAAAGATTTCAAAGAGAAGCAGCTATTTTAGAAGAACTAGGGGAAACAAATAATCAGATTCCGCGATTATATGCATATTTTACAGAAAACGCACAATTCTATCTAGTACAAGAATGGATAGAAGGAGAAACTCTGACAAAAAAATTACAATCAGAAGGAGTTTTTAACGAAAATTTTGTCAGACAAATCCTCGTTAGTTTACTCCCTGTTTTAGAATATGTTCACAGCAAAAGAATCATCCATAGAGATATAAAACCAGGCAACATAATCTGGAGAGAAAGAGATGACTTGCCAGTATTAATTGACTTTGGAGCAGTCAAAGAATTAATGGGAACAACCTTCAATTCAAAAGGCAATCCCTCTCGCTCCATAGTAATAGGAACTCCAGGATTTATGCCACCCGAACAAGCAGCAGGACATCCAGTTTATGCCAGCGATATATATAGTTTGGGATTAACAATAATTTATTTATTAACAGGAAAAAATCCCAGTCAGTTACCAACAAATTCACCCTGGGAAAATTTGACAACAAATATAACTCCCCAACTAACAGAAATTTTAAATAAAGTCATTCAACCTAACCCAAGCGATCGCTACTCCACCGCTAAAGAAATGCTTCACGCCTTAAAATTTGGACCAACCGCGATGGCACCCACAGTACCCTCTCCACCACCTCCTATTCTTTTGCCAGTCTCAGAAGCTCCTAAACCAGCACCAACCCTTGTTACATCGCCCCCACCAGAAGCTTTAAGCCCTTCTCAACCTATAGTTTCTAATCCTCCCACTCTCAAACCAAATGCTAGTCAGATGGGAGACTGGCAAAAAGCAATAATTACAGGTAGTATAATTGGTGGATTTATTCTGATTGGAATTGTTTTAGTTAATTCTATTTTTACAGATCAATACCCAGAAAAAGTTGAACCTTCAACAACAAATACCAATCCAAATCAAGTAACTTCTCCATCACCAATTCCCAAAACTTCAACCAAGTCTCAAAAACCTCAACCTTCCCCTAGAAAAACGGAAAATTCAATCACAGAAACAGAAGTCGCCAAGTTAATTGAGACTTGGCTAGAAGCAAAAGCAAAAATGTTTTCTCCTCCATACAATAGCCAAATTGCCAATGAATTAACCACAGGAGATTTTTATGAAAAAATAGCAGGAGTAAATGGTTCAATTAATTGGCTAAAAAATAACAATGCTTACTATAAATATGGCGTGCAAAGACTTGACTCAATAGAACAATTTTTTGCTAATAATGACAGTGCTACTATCAAAGTTAGAATTACTGAAGAATATAGTTTGTACCGCAATGGCAAAATTGACCCTAATGAAACAGATTTTAAAACTCTGACGATTATTTACAATTTAAAATTAATAGATGGTCAGTGGAAAATATCTAACTCTCGCACTCTCTAAACATGAAAATTTTGCGTCAATTGTTGAGTAAATTACAGCTATTAATAATGGGAAGTCTTATGGCAGCAATAGTTGTCATACTTGGTCTATCAGCTATACATTTTTTTCCTGCTAATATAGTTAGAGATTCTACTACAACTGTTATTACTTCACCTGAATCAAATCCTATAAAAAATGACTATATAGAATTAAGTCCTACTCAAAAATTAGCTAATAACCAACCATTTTTACAACACTTTCCTTATGCAGAAACTAATCTCGACAAATTGATTATAGTTGGTAGTTATAGTAGAGATAATTATCAACGTTTTGAACAACTTAATCGAGAAGCTGCTCAAAAATTAATGCACTTAATATCTACTGCTAGAACCGAAGGAATTTGGATAATTGTCATTTCAGGATTTAGAACTATTCAACAACAACAAATATTATGGAAGACTCAAGTAAACAAATTAGGTTCCGAACAACAAGCAGCTAAATTTAATGCACCTCCTGGATATAGCGAACATCATACAGGTTATGCTGTAGATTTAGGAGATGGTCAATTTCCGAGCTTGGATTTAACTCCAGAATTTGAAAATACAACAGCTTTTCAGTGGTTAAAAATTCATGCCCAAGAATATGGCTTCGAAATGTCATTTCCTCCCAATAATTCTCAAGGTATTAGTTATGAACCTTGGCATTGGCGTTTTATCAGTTCGCCAGAAGCAAACGCCATATTTGCTAATGCTAAAAATACCAAATTTTAAATTTTTAGAGTATCTTTCAATAATTGATAATGGATAATTGATAATTACCTCTACCTAAAAACGGATAGGATTGAATAAAAGGAAAATTTTTTCTTATTTCTCTTGAAATAGAAGGCTTTAAACCTTAATTATTCGGTAATTTTAGTTATTCAATGTCAAAACAGACGAAATTCTATGATAATTGAAATCTTCATGGAAAACGTACCAAAAATAGATTTGCCTTCATAGTGGGATAGTTCTATAATATTAACTATAGCTAAAGCACTTAACTTGGCTAATTTTTGCTTGTTTGTTGAGTTGCCTAGCTATAAAAACTGTCAGAATCCTAATTCCTTATATTTATGACATCTGTAATAGTATCAACTTAACGACAAAAACTAAAGAAAAATTGGAGCTATAATTATCCATATAACTAAAAAATAATAATTAATAACTGATAACTGAAATGGCTAACTACTTATCAACATATTTCTTAGTATCTCATGGTAGTCGTGACCCACGACCAAAGCTAGAATTAAACAAACTAGCTGAACTTTTATCTGGACAAATACCTTTAAGTAAATATTTTAGGAAGCATAATAATATACTAAAATCTCCTGTGATTACTACAGGGGTTTTAGAACTTGGAGTGAAACCTTTACACGAACAAATTGAATATTTTTGGGAATATACACGATCGCTGCATATTACTCAAATGCAAATAATACCTTTATTCCTTTTACCGGGAGTTCATGTCACGGAAGATATTCCCGCAGAAATTGAGATATTCCGAGAGCGGGTAAGAGCAAGTGCTTCGCCAAAGACGGTTTTGCAGGAACAACAGAGTAACTTGAAGCTTGAAAATAAATTAGAAATTAATACCCCTGTTAAAATCAATTTGTCTCCTTATATTGGTTCCCATCCAAAAATGGCAAATCTACTGGCGACTAAAATAAGTTCTGTAACTGCTGATGCCTGGGTACTTATTTCTCATGGTAGTCGTCGCTCCGGTGGTAATGAAGTTGTGGAAAAAATAGCCCAGTCCCTCGCTAGTAGTTGCCAAGTTTTGGTGTCTACTGCTTATTGGAGTGTTCCTCCTGACCTCAAGTCTAGGGTTGAGATATTAGTTAAACAAGGATATCGAGAAATTGGAATTTTGCCTTACTTTCTGTTTAATGGGGGTATTACTGATGCGATCGCTGATACGATAGATCGACTCTCTCAAATATATCCTAATATTAAGTTTCATCTAACTACTCCTCTTGGTGCAACAGAGGAGTTAGCAGAGTTGGTTTCAGATTTGATAAAAAGTAAGGAAGAGGGAAGAAGGAAGAAGGAAGAAGAAGTAATATTATAAATAAAGCATAGAAACCGGGTTTATATGAAATGCCAGTGACATCTATCTCCCATAAACCCGGTTTCTTATAAAACTCCCAAGGACGGAGATTTGATATAAATATTGACAAGAAAGGGGAAAATGATAAAGCAGTTTAATACTAATCTCTATTCCCTATTCCCTATTCCCTAATTATATGACATCCATACAAACAGAAACAGACTTAGTGTTAATAGGAGGCGGTCATAGTCATGCGATTGCTATCCGAAAATTTGCCATGAAGCCCATACCAGGAGTCAGACTAACTCTCATCACAGATGTATATCACACGCCCTACTCTGGAATGTTGCCTGGATATGTAGCAGGTGTATACAACTTCGACCAATGTCACATCGATATGCGCCCCCTTGCCAAATTTGCTGGCGCTAGAATATTTGTAGACCGTGCTATAGGTCTAGATATGGAGAAAAATCAGATACTCTGTGCTAACCGTCCCCCTGTAAATTTTGATTTACTTTCCATTAATATTGGTAGCACTCCCGCGAGTTTAACTGTACCGGGAGCAACAGAATATGCGATTGCCGTCAAACCTATATCACAATTTCTCACTTATTGGCATCAGATAACGACAATGGTTTCCGCATCTCCCACACAGAGAATTAGGATCGGAATAGTAGGTGGTGGTGCTGGGGGGATAGAGTTAGCTTTCGCGGTGCAAAGTCATCTCCATCAAATTTATCGCAATGCAAAACAAGCTAATGATAATTTAGAATTGCATCTATTTCATCGGGGGACAAGATTATTACCAAACCGTTATCCTTGGGTAGGAAAGGAAGTTGAGAAAATTCTCAAAAGTCGTGGCCTGGTATTGCATTTAGAGGAAAATGTTGGGGAGGTAGTCGCTCACAGTGATTTTGCTACAGATGTGGGGATGAATGATCGGAAAACTCAACAAACTACACCCAATATCCTAACACCCAAAATTATTCGTTGTGATTCAGGGTTGGCAGTAGAATGCGATATTCTGTTTTGGGTAACTCAAGCATCGGTAACACCTTGGTTACACAAAGCAGGTTTGGCAACAGATGCGAGAGGTTGTATTTTGGTCAATGAGAAATTACAGTCAATTTCTCATCCCCAAGTTTTTGCAGTAGGAGATGTGGCAACAATGGTGAATCATTCTCGTCCTAAAGCTGGGGTGTTTGCAGTGCGCCAGGGAAAACCTTTGTTTGAAAATCTACAACGCGCTCTCCTAGGAAAACCACTCAAGTCATTTATACCTCAGAAAAAATTCCTGATTTTGATTGGTACTGGTGATGAACAGGCGATCGCTTCCCGTGGGAAAATAGGTTTTGGCCCTCATCCGTTACTCTGGCGTTGGAAAGAAGGTATTGACCGTAAATTTATGAATAAGTTCTCTAATCTGAAAATGGAAGGTAGAAGGCAAAAAGCAGAAGGCAGAAAGAAAAATTCCCCGATGCACTGTGCTGGTTGTGGAGCGAAAGTTGCTAGCTCGGTTTTGGAGAATGTGCTGCACAAAATTCCACAGGAAATCAAGAGGGATGATATTTTGATTGGTATAGATACGCCTGATGATGCTGCGGTGGTTAAGGTGCCAACAGATAGGGTAATGGTGCAGACGATAGATTATTTTCGAGGGTTAGTGGATGACCCCTATTTATTGGGAAAAATTACAGCTAATCATTGTTTGAGCGACTTGTTTGCTATGGGGGCGATGCCTCAAAGTGGGTTAGCGATCGCTACTATTCCCTACGCTGCTCCGACTAAACAGGAGCATAGTTTATATCAATTGTTATTGGGAGCAACAGAAGTTTTAAATCAAGCGGGTGCTGTTTTAATGGGTGGTCATACAACAGAGGGAGAGGAACTTGCTTTTGGTCTCACCTGTAATGGTTTAGCATCACCAGAAAAACTATTGTACAAGAGAGGGATGCAACCGGGAGATGTGCTGATATTAACCAAAGCTTTGGGAACAGGAACATTATTTGCTGCGGATATGCGTCTCAAAGCAAGGGGGCGTTGGATTGAAAGTGCTATTAGATCGATGTTAGTTTCTAATCAGAATGCTGCCCAGTTATTATTAGAGTATGGTGCGACTGCTTGTACTGATGTGACTGGATTTGGGTTAGTCGGACATTTGTTGGAAATGCTGAAAGGGCAAAAATTTGGTGTAGAATTAGATATGAAAGCTATTCCTGTGTTGCCAGGAGTCGCTGAAACTTTGGCACAAGGTATTTTTAGTTCCCTGTACCCCGAAAATATGCAACTATCTGCATCAATTCAAAATCGGGAACAAGGGAGTTTGCATCCTCTTTATCCGTTGTTGTTTGACCCGCAAACTTCTGGTGGGTTGGTTGCTACAGTGCCTGTTGAGTCGGCGAGTGCTTGTTTGAATGCACTGCAACAGGAATATTCTGAAAGTATAATTATTGGGCGAGTGTTATTGTTAGATACAGGGATGCTGCCGATTAAAATTAATTTTTGACCAAGAAATAAAGTACTGAAACTAGAGGTACTGATAACTGATAATATGATGTGATATCATATTTAGATAATTACTATACCCAAGTCATTGCGACTGGAACGGAGTGAAAGGAAGCAATCTCCGCGCACCCCTGAGATTGCTTCCTATCGTCGCAATAACAACTATTCAACAGATTATATCAAATCCGGTAGTATCGGTGTAATTAGATAGTTAATCTAGGAGTCAGGAGTCAGGAGTCAGGAGTCAGGAGTCAGGAGGAAAGAGAATTTAGAAACATTTGCTCTTGAATGAAGATGAAAATTTTTTTTATACCGAATTAAGCGGATTTGATATTATATCTAACTCTTTAATGCTCTAATTATCCATTATATCATGTCCGGTTGAATAGTTATAACCTACATTCCGCACGACAAAATGTAGTACATAAAGAGGGGAAAACTTGAGTAAGTATTTAGACTTATAGTATGGGGTAGGAGGCGATTGCAAATCAATAGATTAATAACTCATCCACACACTAATTTTTGTTTGAGTGATGTA
>NZ_JBNHER010000203.1:0-21882 GCF_050015975.1 Dapis purpurea BLCC-M126
AAGAGCGGGAAACCTCGCCATCCCATCCTAACGGAATGCTCCGCAAACGACCGCTCTCTTGGTTGATTGGATATGGCGAGGAAACCTCGCCATCCCTCAACCGCTTTTTCCCCTTAAAAGGGGAGGCTTTAAACCAGAATTATTTAATTATTAATTATTAATAATTAATAATTGGGTAAATTGGGAAGAAAATCTACTATAAATCTTCATAACTAATAATTACTTTATCTAGCAATGCCACCAGACTTAAAGATAATATCCCAAATTTTTGGCTACATTCAATAATTAATAATTTTCATGTCCGCGACAGCCGTTTGCGGAGCATTCCGTAGGAAAACAATTAATAATTAATAATTACCTCTTCTTTTTACAGCGCTTTTCAGTTGAGTAGACCACAAAACTGTTGTAGGAGTAATGAGTAAGGAGTAATGAGTAATGAGTCAGTATCATTGTGGTTTATTAATATGAAAACCGCTGTAAGAAGAGGATTGGTTAAAAAGAATTTTTTTCTTCTCTTGGTTGATTGGATATGGCATTTAGGGTTCCGGACAACGCGCGTTTCGCTGCGCGACATATAAAGCGGAGCTTTGCGCTAGCAAACGTCATCCCATCCTAGGTCATGCTCCGCAAACAACCGCTTTTTTATCCTTGAAAGGAGAGGCTTTAAAGCTTATTTTTTGGCAAAAGATAAATTAATCTAGCTTTAATCTCAATAATTGGTCTAGATTTAGTTATTATCAGGACTTACTCCCCGACATCCAATCCAGCTGTAGGAGCAGATGTCGGTTCGTTACTACTAGATGTGGTAGAGATGGGTAAGCCCTGACTATTCTTAATTGCCATTTTCATGTTTTGTGCATAAGAGTCTTGATCCGTAATTATATAGACATTATGAGCAGCAATACCCTCTTTTTCCAAGAATCTCATTACACTCAAGTGAAATTTATTCCGATCGCGTCCGTAACCAGCAGGGAGATGATATGCAACATATTTAATCACACGAGCATTACCTTCTAAACCTTGGAACATTACATAATACTCTAGAAAAGTACCTATACTTTCAAATATTTCATTAATAGCTGCGATTATCTTCTCTACTTGCTCTGCTGTAATGCCATCAATTTTCAACTTTCCTGTGAGTCCCCACTCATCAACATCAGCTCTATTTTGAGACCAGTTCTCCACCACACTGGTAACCATTCGAGAATTTGGCATTTTGACGATAGATCCCCACTCCCATAAATACAATTTTGTTGTTCTTAAGCCTATTTCGACCACCTGGACAAAACCATCTACTCCTGAAACTGCAAGCCAATCACCAGGTTTGTATAATCTATCGGTATAGATAATTACAGCACAACACCAGTCATAAATAATGTCTTTGAACAACAAACCTAGAGCAACACCAGCACCACCAAGTAAACCAATAAGAGCTCCTGCTGATTGCCCAAAAAATACTTCTGCTGCTTTAATAGCGATGACAACAACTGCTGCTATCCGAAATAGTCTGGGTAAATAGGGAACCAGCAAATCATCAAGATCTGTCTCAGTATGCAGAGTTAGGAACTCTAGCGCCTTACCTAACACGGGAGCTGCACTGTAAACTATATAAGCAACTAGAGCAATAACAGCTAAAGTAAGAAGCTCGGATGTAATTGTTTGTAACTGAGGAGTTAAATCTTCTGCTAAAATAATCTGTATTATCCATAGTCCACCTACCAAAACTAACCACGCCAGAGGTTTTTTGATGATAGCAATTAATTGATCGTCTAAGTCAGATTCAGTATTAGCAGCAAGACGCTCGATGGACTTAATAATTACTCCAGCAATAAATCCCTGCAATATTAGTGTTAACAGCAGCACGCCAAATGCAAATATTAGTTTATATGCCGGTAGGCCAACAATAGTAATTCCTTGAATATTTTGCCAAAATGTTTGTAAGAATTCCATTCTTTATTCCTTAATCAAATTTCCATTTAGATTATTGTTTCTCAGGAGAAAATACTTTACATTTTATCCAACTGAGGGGCAGTATGATGCAAAATATAAACAAATATTTAGAATTAAAAAGTTATACTTTTTGACTAAATATGGTTTATATTATGCTTTTATACTTTGCCAATAATCTTTTTAGACAAAGTATTAAGAAAATTAAATTTTTCTTAATACTTTGTCATACTTTAAAGTAAGATTACAAAAACTTGTAATTCTCCCATAGTTATCTATCTAGGTAATAAAAAATTATATAATTATTTGTTACCTAAAACTTATGGTTGCCGACTATAATTTTAATATCCCCTCTATAGCTGGTATTCACAGTTGATAATTTTTCATATTATTTGGCCTAAAATTGCAAGATTTGCCTTGGAGTCTGGACGGTTTAGATTAATCACTGAAAGAATTTTGATATATCAATATAATATAGATTTAGACTAGGGTTATCAAAGGAGAAGTTAGAAGGGTAAAAAATGAAGATTTCGATTTGTGAGTAATCTTTTACAGAGATCTTTCTATTTATTCCTGTATAGATATATAGTCTTGTATATATACCTAGATTTGCCATTCTAAATATTATATTTGTTTTTCAAATCTCAAATAACTTATATATTTAGATAGGAGAAATAATTATTTATACCTAATATCAATTAGGATGCTATTATCCACTGGATAGCTACAGTGATCGCAGCTTTATACACACTAATAAACCAAGTCAAAAATCCTCAAAATCCTCTGATATTGTTTCTACAAACAAAAAATATATAAGAAAATAAAGATTATGAAAATCAACAAAAAGATCGAATATAACCCGATCAAAGAACATAAAAAATATCAAAAAATTATAACTCAAATATATTTTTTCCTACACAAAATATTAACTATTAATAATGCTAGTAAGCCACAAATACTAGCATTTTACACATCATTAATCCTAGGTGGGATTAGTTTGACATTTGCTATATTAGGGTCATTATTATATATACTCGAACAAAAAGAGACATTTGATAATGCTAAACAGCAAGCTCAACGGGCAACATCTAGAGTTGCTCTTGAGATCGATCGGCGACTATATTTTGCCCAAAAATCAGCTATTTCTGTAGCTAATGACCTGAGTTCTGGGAAATTAAGCGATGGAGAATTATTAGATAGACTTAAATTAGAAATTGAGGAAAATACTGATTTTTTAGACGTTGGGGTTGCCTATAAACCCTTTGCTTATAGATCGGATGTCAAACTTTATGCACCATATTATACAAAAATAGATGACGAAATAAAGCTAAATGAAGTTAAAGTTAACTATACAAAACCTAAATATAGTTGGTATAGTAATACCCTAAACAAAGGACCAAATTGGGGTGAACCTTATTTTTGGAGTGATACTACTCTGAACAGCGATCCAGTCGTCGGATTTTTTACTCCTTTTTATAACTCAAATACTCGAGATAAATCTCCACAAGGTATTGTATATAGTGAATATTCATTAACTCAAATTCTAGAGATTGTACAGTCTCTAAATTTGGGTAAAACTGGCTACGGATTTATTATTTCTGAAACAGGAACTTACTTATATCATCCCAATGAAGAATATTTTAAAGCTCACCTAAATATCTTTGATATTACCTATCAACAGCAGGATGAACAACTCAGAGACTTGATGATTCAAGCACTGAAAGGTAAACCAGTAGAAGCAAATTTAACTGACAAAGTAACAGGTCAAAATTCTTGGTTATTTCTGCGGAAAACTAATCTGAATGGATGGGTAGTAGGAATAGTATTTATTCAAGATGAAATTATCCCAGATTCAGCAGTTACAAGACGTAAATTAATCGCTCTTAGTCTCGCCTACCTTTGGTCTAGTGTTTTTTTCTCAATACTCTTATGTAGAGCTTATATGGGTGGAGTAAAACGAATTTCTTTAGTATCATTTATTATGAGTATATTATTTGTAATAAATATTGGATTTGTTTGGAACTTAGTCTTAAGAGCAAGAACTTATACCGCAACTCGAAACCTTTTACTTAGCGATACTGGTATTAGACAATTATTAGCTCCTCAAATAGAGTTAAGTAAAGAATTAAATCAAGAACCCCCTCTAATTGTTCCTACAGGAGTTTTTATTCAATCATTTGATTTGACCAGTCCGAAAGATGCTTTTATTACAGGTTATATATGGCAAACTTATGAAGATGGGGTACATGATGACTTATCTCGTGGCATTATACTTGCTGATGCGATTGAAGATAGTGATTATGAACTAAGAGAAGACTATCGATACAAAAAAGATGGTCTAGAAGTTATTGGTTGGTATTTTGCTTATACCCTCCGTATGGATTTTAATTTTAGCTATTATCCTTTTGATGACAAAGATTTGAAAATTCGGATTTTGCATCAAGATTTTAATAATGGAGAATTAAATCGTCGGGTAATTCTTACCCCTGACTTTCAGAGTTATACTGTAATTAATCCACGAACTGCTCCAGGGGTAGACAAAGAAATTGTACTTGGAGAATGGTATCTAAGGGATAGTTTTTTTGAGTACATATTTAAGACATACAATACTAATTTTGGAGTAATTAATACTGTACCAAAAACTAACTTTCCTGAACTACAGTTTACTGTCATTCTACAAAGGTCTTTCTTGGGTTTATTTATTTCTAAACTCGGACCAATGATTGTAGTTTTGACTTTGTTATTTGCTGTACTTTTAGTTTCAAATCAAGAGCAAGCTATGGAAGTTTTGGGAGCTTGTGCAGGTTTTGTATTTATTATTATCCTGGATCAGGTGACAGTTAGAGAACAAATAATTACCAAAGGAATTGTTTATTTGGAGTATTTTTACTTTGTTGTTTATTTATATGTTTTCTTGGTATCTGTGAACTTTATTCTCTGGAGTTTGAAGCCAAGTCTTCCTCTTTTTCAGTATAAAGATAACTTTATTTTGAAGGCGCTTTATTGGCCAACTATGCTGAAGGTTTTGCTGCTAATCACTATTTGGGTATTTATTTGAAAATAGGGAATAGGGAGTAGGGAGTAGGAAAAAAGCGGAAGTAACAATGTTTAATTCTTAATATTATATTGATAAACACTGTCTGAAATTATAACTATAGCAATCCGTGCTTATATTGTAAGATTTGATCGTATCCTTGTAACTTAAAATTCCCTGTTCTTCCCTCCTGACTCCTGACCCCTCCATGGTTATTTATAACTATTCAACCGGACATGATATAAGGACAAATTTAACCTAAGCTTTGGTAGAATGTAAAAGTAGATTATTCTTGAATTTAATCCAGAAAATATATATTATGAGTGAAGCAGAAAATAATCAACAGCCTGCAACCCCTGTCTTAGATTCAGAAGCTAATAACGAAAATGAAAGTATTACAAGAACACCTCCTTGGGGTAGAGTCACAATTCTGGAACAAGGTCCCCGTTACAAAATTAATCGTATAGAAGTCAAACCAAAACATCATATGAGTACCCAGATGCACTATCATCGTAGTGAACATTGGATAGTGGTTTCTGGTACTGCTAAAGTTGTATTTGATGGTCAGGAAAAATTACTCTTGCAAAAACAATCAACTTATGTTCCGGCAAATACAGCTCATCGTGTAGAAAATCCTGGTACTATTCCTTTAGTAATGATTGAAATTCAAAATGGGGAATATCTTGGGGAAGACGATATTATTCGTTTTCCAGATGAGGAGAATTAGGGCTTGCTGAAAAAGTCTTATGGGTGAGGATAGAAGTCAGGAGTCAGGAGTCAACCCACCCCTAGCCCAACCCACCTCCAACCCCTCCGAGGAAGGGAGCAGGAGGGGAAGTCTGGATAAATGGGGAATTTAAAGGAGGCAGGATTTATTAATGGATAATGGATAATGGATAATGGATAATGGATAATGGATAATGGATAATGGATAATTACCTCTCCCTTTTAGGGAGAGGATTGACTAAAAGGAAAAAATTTATTTTTCTCCCCTTTAAAGGGGAGGCTTTAAACCTGAATTATCTAATGATTTAATTGTTTAATTGTTTAATTATTTCGGTAAGAATTATCCCTTGATTTTTATGTCACAGTCAACCCAAAATCCTAACTTTTTGCAGCTCTAGAGAAGAAAAACTTTGTACTTTTTCAAGACATAAAATTCCTCAAACTTTATATCTGTCAATACTTTGATATTTAATTATCAAACCCTAATGAAGGTGCGTTACGCTCTGTTAACGCACCCTAATAGAATGATACTTTGGGAGCAAATATTAACGTATTTTATAGCGCTACTCATTAAGGTTAGGACATTTCTAAGTCCGGAAACCCTTTGACAGTTTACTATTCCCTAACGCGTAGCGCTATATACTAATTTTTCCCCAAACTACCTCGTTTCATTTGTTCTCTTTCAATAGCTTCAAATAACGCTTGAAAATTACCTTGACCAAAACCTGGAGTCTCTATTTTTTTACCATTTACCCAAACAACTTTACGTTCAATAAACTCAAAAAATACTGTTGGTTCGTTAAATATTGGTTGGGTAAAAATTTGTAGTAACATTGCCCCTGGTATCCTTTCTTGCCAATCTATCAAAATTTGACAATCTTGAACTTTTTGCCAGTCAGTTTCCGATAGATAACTTAATGCTTTATTTTGCAGACTAGAATAATATGTTTCTGGAACTTGTAAAAAAGGTAAACCAAGCGATCGCAACTCTCCCACAACTCCCAAAATATTCTCTGTGCGTAAAGCAATATGCTGTATCCCTGCACCACGATTAGCATCCAAAAATTCTTGAATTTGAGAGTTAGTGGATGTAGGTTCATTAATAGGAAATTTTACTCCTCCCTCTGGGTGTATCATCACCAGACTGCGCAAACTAGATTTATTTGTTTGAATATCAAAATTTTGATGAGGTTGGAAATCTAATATTTGATGATACCAGTTGAAAGCAGATCCTAAATTATCCTCAGCTACATTCAAAACTACATGGTCGATCGCTACCAGATCCTGAGAAAGTTCAGAAGTAGAATTCAAAATTTGTGCATCATCAATTTTTTCAATTAAAGTATGAGTCAAGTCTCCCCATCCAGAAATTTTTGCCCACTTCAAACCCTGTAAATTTTCCTGAATAGGTTGCAAAATTTCTGCTCCATTAACTGCTGCTTTCGCTACAACTGAGTTAATATCTCGAACCCGAAAAGCTACATCAGCTACTCCGGGAGGATGTAAACTGAGAAAATTAGCAACAGGACTTTCTGGTGTAATAGCAGAAGATAAGGCAAAATATACTTTACCTCTATTGATAATTTCCTTCTGGGTGTGTTGACTGGTTTGAGAAGCGATCGCTTTAAAGCCTAATTTTTCTCTAAACCAGTCTCGCGACTCAATAGCATTTTCAACGTAGAAATGAATATGATCGAATTCCATAATCAACTTTTATTAGTTTAATTTATAGGGAGTAGGGAGTAGGGAGTAGGGAGTAGGGAGTAGGGGGAAATAGGAAAGAGGGAATAGGGGAAATAATTTATTATTTATGTAGGATAATTGATTTGATTTTTATTATTGGAAATGTCTATTTGGAAAAAATATTATTACAACTAATAGGTAGTAAGTTTTAAGTAATAGGTAAATCTTAATATTTTGCCTCCATCAAGAATCAAGTTTCCTAACTCCCAAATCGTATTACTTATTCCAATCACTATAAATTGTTTAGCATTTATAGTATTCTGATTCATTAGTTTACCGAATAATTAATAATTATTAATTAAATAATTCAGGTTTAAAGCCTCCTCTTTCAAGAGGAAAAAGCGGTCGTTTGCGGAGCATTCCGAAGGATGGGATGCCGAGGTCTCCCGCTCTTTACAGAGCCGCTCCGCTAACGGCATATCCAATCGACCAAGAGAAAACTGCTAGGATATTTCCTTATATTCAATTCCCGTGAGGTTTTAACCAGAGGTAATTATCAATTATCAATTATCAATTATCAATTAATGAACCCTACTCCCTTAGAAAAATAAGTGACTATCTGGTTGAATATTAATTTCCATCGGTACTGCTTGGGGTTGTGCATTGAGAGCAAACATAATTGCATCAGCAGCAGTTTCCGAACTTAGCATTTTTGAGCGATCTACTTTCAGACTAACATTATCCCAAAAAGGTGTATTCACTCCTCCGAAATAGAAAAGAGTTACTTTAATACCATAACGTCGCAATTCATCTGCCATACATTTGCTCAATCCCACTAAACCAAACTTAGAAGCACAATAAACACTTCCCATCGCCATTGAATGTTTGCCAAGAATTCCAATAACGTTACAAATATGGCCTGATTTTTGTCCTTTCATTATATTGGCAGCAGCTTGAGAAGTGTAGAAACTACCTTTCAAATTTAGGTCAAGCATAATATCCAAGTCAGCAGGTTCAATTTTGTTCCATTGCTTGAGAATACCTGCTCCTGCTGCATTGACCAAAACATCTATTTTACCAAAATGCTGGGAAGCTTTTTCCATGAGAATTTCTACTTCCTCTGGGTTGGTGATGTTTGTTGGTACAGTAATAATTTCGGTAGTAGATAGTTGGGTTGCTAAAGCATCTAATCTATTATTATCTCTAGCGGCCAAAACTAAATTTGCGCCAGAGTTTGCCAGCTTCTGTGCTACTGATGAACCTATACCTCCAGTAGCGCCTACCAACACTACAACTTTGTTCTTCATTTAGCTTTTCTTTACTTTTCTTTACATTACCTTTTATCATATAGCACTTCTGAGAGGAGGTGTGGGAGGTGTGGAGAGTGTGGGAAATGTGGGATAATAAAAGATTTACCAATGGAGAATTGATCGTTGATAATTAATCTCCAGAGGTTTTGACCAAAAAATTAAGGTATAAAGCCTCTCCATTCATGGAGAAAAAGCCGTTGTTTAGCGTTCCGCACAACCCGCGTTTCGGCTAAGAGCCGACATGAAAAACGCTCCGCGACATAAAAAGCGTTTGCGGTAGCATTCCGTCAGGAAAGCTTTGCGCCAGCAAAACGCCATATCCAATCTCCCCTTGAGAGCGCTCGTTTAGCGTTCCGCATAACCCGCGTTTTGCTAGCGCTGCACGACATTAAACGCAAAATGAAAAGCGTTTAGCGTTCCGCACAACGCGCATTTCGGCTAAGAGCCGACATGAAAAACGCTCCGCGAAATGAATGCGGAGCATGACCTAGGAAAGCTTTGCGCCAGCAAAATGCCATATCCAATCTCCCCTTGAGAAGAAAAAAATCCCTTTAGCCAATCCTCTTCTTGATAAGAAGAGGTAATTATTAATTGTTGAACGATGGATAATCTCTAATTGATAATTAGAGATATAGCAATCCTATTTTATTTGTGTCAAAGATATTGCTACCTTTTAGGAAGGTTTGGAGGCAATAGTTAATGGGTAAAAGTTTAGGAGTTTATTTCTAGTTGTTACATTATTATAACATAACCGTGGATTGCTATAGTTTTCATTATTAATTATCAATTATCAATTAATGAAATTATTCCTTTAATTTAAGCTAACAAACCAAGGACCTTCTTCAGATTTATACAACTTCAGCGAACTACATAGCTCCAAAAACTTAGGTAACTTTTTACTTGGTTGAAACCGCTTAATAGCTTTTGTAATTGGTTGACCGTATAACCGATTAAATTCACTGCCAAGATTAGAAATAGGAACATAACTTCCTGGAGATTCAGCAGTTAAATTGCTCAAAATTTTGACTAATACTTTTTCCATAGCTTCTTGGGAAATAATCTCAGAAGCATCTGTAATCTCAATATCTTTTTCAACCTGATTTTGGGGAGGATTCAATTTTTTTTTTCTGGTTTAAAAAAATTAAAAATGCTGACATAAGTTTGAGATTTTTCCGATGGTTTATGAAGTGCAAAATAAACTGGATAATTAATAAATATATGCTTTGAGTGTTGACCAGGAAAATGTGTTGCAACTACATCTTTAAGATTCAACTTATAAGTTTCTTTATACAAAGCAGAAATTCTAGAAAATTTAATCCATTGCTGTCCGATTTTTGCTGTTTCTGATCGAATTAACTCCTGTAACTCAACAATAAACTTATTAACGGTAGGAATATCTGGAACTGACAAAGCATATATTTTTGATTCCCCAGTTTGACTATTGAAAACAGTAATTTGATTTTTATATTTCCGCACCTGATACACAGTTAATCCATGAGATTGTAGAGTAGTACCAAGATGAGTTAATCCTCGGTCAGAAGAACAAACTAAAACTTCCTTAGCCTTGGGATAATTGAGAAAAATAGAAGAACCAACTGTTGCCATTTTTAAATCTGCACTATCTTTTCCTGGAGGAACATGAATTAATTGATAACCACGTTGATGAAATTCTTCATCTTTTTTACCCATACTGCGCCAGTTAGCAAAAGCAACCTTAATTTGAATTGGATAATTGCAGATATCTACAAGAATTTTTTCTGTTTCAAGATCGAGTGGTAAATTTTCTACATCTAACAGTAAAATAGCAATACCCGGCTCTACTAATTTCGTTCCATTTGTGGATAAATCGGAAACCTGATAATTAGTAATTTTATCTGCTGAAACTAGGGTCATTTCAGGATAAATATGTTTGTCTATCTCAGCAATCAAAACATTATATTGAGCCGAATTAATAAACTCTGGAGTTAGAATAATTTGGAGATAATTTTTTACTTTTAGCTTCAAAGCATCCTGGTTTTTAACATTAGAAAGCCCTTTTCTCAACTTATTAGTTAAAGTAGATTGATACTTGGGATAATGCCAAGGAATGCTCCTATACTTTGGGGTTATCCATTCTGGATGTTGCTGTTGAATGGAAACAATAGTTTGGTAAATATAGTGGCTGATAGTGTTAATAGTATTAGAATTATTAGTCACTACCAAACCAGAATTATCTGACATGGCCTATTGCCTAATTATGTTAGCTTTGATCAAAAGCATTTTGAGAATTATATACCACTACGGATTAGGCAAAAGGTAAAAGGCAAAAATTTACTGTAACAAAGTTTCAGATTCTACCAATGTTAAACACCTTAAATCTTAATTCGTAGTGCTATATAAGTATAGATTATACAATAAAAGGGAATATTAGACTTTGTTTGGAGAGGGTGGGGAGTTTAGGAAGTTTGGGGAGATGTAGGAGATAGAATCTTGTCTGCCCAAAATACTAACTTTTTGCAGCTTTAGGAGCTGAAAACCAGGTAATTTTTTCCACCCAAAAAAGGCTTGAGCCTTTGTATTTCAATGCTTTGATATTTAATCAGCAGAGCAATAATTATCCATTATCAATTATCAATTATTAATTATTAATTATACTTTGACCTGCTAACCATCCAGTTGTCCATGCACTTTGAAAATTAAAACCACCTGTAACTCCATCAAGATCCAAAATTTCTCCAGCAAAATACAACCCTGGACAACAACGACTTTCCATAGTTTTAAAATTAACTTCTTTCAAACTTACCCCACCACAAGTAACAAACTCTTCCTTAAAAACTCCTTTTCCTCGAATTTGATATGTACCTTGAGTCAATTCCAAAATTAACTTATTAATAGCTTTATTTGATAACTCCGCCCAACGTTTTTGAGAGTCAATATCGGCAGCAATAATTAAACGTTCCCATAAACGGCGGGGTAGAGAAAAAGGACAACTATTCACAATTGCCTTCTTCTCCAAACTTTTAAATTCTAATAATTTAGTTCGGATATTCTCTGGATTAATATCCGATAACCAATTAATTAATAGATCGCATTTATAGCTCTTTTCCTGGAGAAATCTTGCACCCCAGGCAGATAACTTTAAAGTTGCTGGCCCACTTAAACCCCAATGAGTCACCAGTACAGGGCCAGTTTGTTTTAACTTAGCTTTCGGAAGTTGCAAACAGACATTTTCCACCGAAATACCTGCCAAATCTTTGAGACGCGGGTCAGAAATATTGAAAGTAAATAGAGAAGGAACAGGAGGAACAACTTTATGGCCTAATACCTTTGCCAAACGATGGCCAATAGGACTACTGCCAGTTGCCAGGAGCAAGCGATCGCATTCTAGAAATTCTCCCGATCTTAACTCAACTATAAATAAATTTCTCCCTCCTTCTGTTGTCTTGCATTTGACTGAAACCACTGCTGCACCTGTACGAATATTTATACCCTTAGATAAAGCAGTCTTAGTTAAACATTCAACTATTGTGGCAGAATCATCAGTAGTGGGAAACATCCGCCCATCTGCTTCAGTTTTTAACTGCACCCCTCTAGCAGCAAACCATTCCACAGTATCGCGAGCTTGAAATCTAGTGAATGCACCCCGAAGTGCTTTGCTACCTCTGGGGTAGTTTTGAATAAATATTGCTGGATCAAAACAAGCGTGGGTGACATTACAACGTCCACCACCAGATATGCGCACTTTTGCCAGAGGTTGTCGCCCTGCTTCTAAAATGGTGACATGGGTGTGGGGGATGCTACAGGCGATGTCGGCTGCTGCCAACGCTCCAAAAAAACCTGCTGCTCCCCCACCAACAACTATAATTTTAAGAGGTGGGAAAGACATTTTATATTTATTAATTACTATTCAACTGGTTCAAAGTCATCTTTGCCTACTCCACAAACTGGACAACACCAATCATCGGGGATGTCTTCAAAGGCAGTTCCTGGATCTATACCGCTATCTGGATCTCCTTCTTCCGGGTCATATATATATCCACAGACATTACAAACATACTTTTTCATCTTAATTTGTTCCTCTCTAAGTATTTCATCTGGATTTTACAAGTTTGTGGTATAGAGGTTCTACTATCAAGTTGCAAAGTTTTGTTAAATTATAATTATCAATGGTTAGCTGTTGTAGGAAAGGCAAAACATAAGAATAATAGGATTGAGGCAATAACTCTACTTATACTGGACTTACACAGATTCAATGATGCCTTGCCACAGATTGTTAAATCCTTCTCAAAGCAAGCAAAATGTCGCTGTGGGGAGAGCTAGAAAGATTTGGTAATAGCTGAAGATGGAACATTTTTTTATACCGATGCTACCGGATTTGATATGAATCTTTAGCAGAAAAGATAAATACCATCTTTTGCTTCCTCATTTCTCTCAAACTATAATTCCAGAATGCACTCTATCCACCCCCCCCCACACTAATTCATCCCAGATTCTATGCAACGCCCAACATTTTAGGCGTGTCACCCCAATAATATGTATTTTTACAGAATCAAGATATCAATTTAATTTCAATTTGCGACAATTACTGATTGTTAACTGAAATCAGCTTTGATTATAATTGAATTATACGATTTAGGCAAAGAAACCCGGTTGTTAGGAAAGAATCCTTGGTTTGAGCAATAAACATCTACGAAAAAACCGGATTTCAGGATTCTGTTTGTGTAGCTCCTATTAATTATATAGGACTTACGCAGTACAAGGTATTTTCGTCATTGTGACCCACAGGGAAGCAGTCTCAAACCTACTTTTTTTGTATCTCATCGTAAGTTTTGTATAAGTTAAATAAATTTTTTAGAGGATTTAACAAATGGAAAATGAACTCACTCCTAATGGAAATAATTTACTTGCCAGTGATAATACCGAGGCGATCATTCTATCCCCTGGAGAACTAGCTAATTTTCCTGATGGGTTAGCAGCTCTTGGTGGCAATGATACAGTTACAGGCTCTTCAGATTCAGAAGTAATTATGGGAAACCGGGGCGAAGATAATTTGAATGGTGGAGATGGGGCCGATACTTTATTTGGAGGCAAAGACAATGATACAGTAGAAGGTGGTAATGGTGATGACTTAGTTCGTGGCGATCGCGACAATGATGTTGTTAGGGGAGGAGATGGAGCTGACACTTTATTTGGAGGCAAAAATAATGACCGCCTATTTGGAGATGCAGGTAATGATGCTTTGTTTGGCGATCGAGATAATGACACTCTCAGTGGAGGTTTAGGAGAAGACACTCTCACTGGCGGAGATGGCAGTGATGTGTTTGTCTTAGAAAGTGGTGCAGGTATTGATGAAATAGCTGACTTTGAAAATGGCATAGATCTAATTCAGCTACCCGACGGCTTAAGTTTTGACAACATTAGTTTAGACGATAGTAATGGCACTCAGCAAAACACTGTAATTATTGATAATCTGACAGGAGAAGCGATCGCTCAAGTAAATAATGTATCTGCAGGTAGTCTTAGCAGTACCAATTTCTTATTTGAGGGTAGTAGTTCCAATCTCGAAGCAAGTAATCAAGATTTTATTGATAGAGTCGTAGAACTTACCAACCAAGAGCGTATTCAGTTAGGTTTAGATCCCCTGACGGCAGATCCACTGTTAAATCAGGCAGCACAAATTCACACTGAAAATATGGCAGAGCAAGACTTTTTTGACCATACCGGATTAGATGGTTCCTCCG
This sequence comes from Dapis purpurea BLCC-M126, assembly GCF_050015975.1. Lineage (NCBI taxonomy): Bacteria > Bacillati > Cyanobacteriota > Cyanophyceae > Oscillatoriales > Microcoleaceae > Dapis > Dapis purpurea. The sequence goes on from NZ_JBNHER010000203.1 coordinate 14,421, forward strand.
CCGGCGATCGTATTGAAGCTACAGGATATGACTTTTCAGCTTGGGCAGAAAATATTGCGGCGGGACAACAGACACCGGAAGCAGTAGTAGCCGCCTGGATGGGTAGCGAGGGACATCGTGCCAACATTCTCAACCCTAACTTGGAAGAAATTGGTATTGGTTACTATTTCTTGGAAGAGGATACTGGTAGCGTTAACGCCAATCATTATTGGACGCAGGTTTTTGGTACAGCTTTTGAAAGCTAGAGAGTAGAGGAGTGAGGAATAAGTAAAAACAGGAATAATTCACACATTTGTAGGTAAATAATTGTCAAAAAGGTTATTGGGCTAAGTGTCAATTAGTTAACAATTGAAGTGTTAGCATAATTCAGGTTTAAAGCCTCTCACTCGTCGTGGAGAAATAAGCGATCGTTTGCGGAGCAGTCCGTTAGGATGGGATGGCGAGGTCTCCCGCTCTTAACAGAGCCGCTCCGCTTTTCATGTCGGCTGTCGCCGACATGCGTTTGCTTTAGCATTCCGATAGGAAAGTTGTGCGCTAGCTAAACGCCATATCCAATCGAGCAAGAGAGAAAAAATTTTCCTTTTATTCAATCCTCTTCCTATTAGGAAGAGGTAATTATCAATCATCCATTATTAAATGTGGTACAATTTAGAGCAAAATTAGTTCTATATATACGAATGGTATTAGCACCTTTACTTCCGATTTTACATCCAATATTAAAGTCAGCTTTTCCTAATTGTTTATGGCAAGGAAACACACAAAAACCAGAAATTACTCTTAGCTTTGATGATGGACCTCACCCAGAATATACACCTCAATTATTAGAAGTTTTAGATAAGTATCAGATTAAAGCAAATTTTTTTTTATTAGGTATATGTGTAGACCGTTATCCAGAAATAACTAAAGTAATATATGAAAAAGGTCATTGGATTGGTTTACATGGGTATGAACATATTTCATTTCCGAAGCTTACTACTCTTCAACTTAAATCTAGTTTAGAAAAAACCAAACTTTCTATTTATAAAGCTTGTGGATTAGCAACAAAATCAATTTGTGATGTGCGTCCTCCTTATGGCATAGCTATACCTCAAACTATCAAATTATTACAGGAATGGGAATATAGAACTGTAATGTGGACTGTAGTACCTATAGATTGGGTCAGACCAGGAATTTCAGTAGTTGTGAATCGAGTAGTTCAGCAAACCTCTAATGGTTCAATTATTGTTTTACATGATGGATGTTCTGGCGGTCAGGATGTCGCAAAGAGTGTTGCAGAAATAATTCCGATTTTACTAGAAAAAAACTATAAATTTATTAGTATGGACCAAATGTGGCAAACAAAATAGGGAATAGGTATTTATTAATTGATAATTGATAATGGATAATTGATAATTACCTCTTCTTTTCAAGCAGAGGATTGACGAACAGGAAATTTTTTATTTATTATCCCCTTAAAAGGGGAGGCTTTAAACCAGAATATTTCGGTAACGTCCCTACTTTTTGGCCTACTCAAATGAAAAGCGCTCTAATACCAGTTTGAAAAAAGAATGCTACAAAAAGGTGCATCTCGATTAGAAATACTTAAAAATAGCTTCTGCAATTCATTATAGAAATCTATATCTATTATTTTTCCATCTTTTCTTCAATATTTATTCCTTCTTCCCTCTTCCTTGCTTCTAGCATTTGTAAAAAACATTTATTAAATTGCTATAATAACTGAAGTATTAAGAAAGTATGTAAGCATTCAGCGGTCAGCTCTCAGCTTCATTACCTTTAAAAGAAGAAAAAGTAATAAGCGAGATTTCAAAGAATTAAATGTTACTGTAACAGTCCATCAGTTAACCTAAAAAGTCTATGGAGCTACATCGTTCATTAAAAAGCTGAAAGCTGACTGCTAATAGCTGAATGCTTACGAAAATATAGCATTATTTTTTGGAGTTGGTATTATTTGCTCAAAGCATAATAAAGGGGCTAAAATAAATTATTAATCTGTAGTCCAAGGTTTCCTGTATCAGAGATTACTTTTGACTTTTAACTTTTAACTTTTGGCTTTATTCGGAGGAGGAATATTGATGATTAAAATTTATAAGTTACATCCTATACTTGCTTTAGTCGTAGCGTTAAGTACTATAATTACTCCGGAATTATTTGACCGCAAGAAAATCACATCAGCACTTGCGGAAACAACCTTACAAGATATTGAAAATCATTTTGCTCAAGCTTGTATTAATAGTTTATTAGACAAAAAAATAATATTGGGCGACTATGAAAATAAAACTTTTCGCCCTAATGCACCTGTAAATAGATCGGAATTTGCTGCAATGATTACTAAGGCTTTTCCAGATACAAAACTTGTGCGGGATTCGATGAAGTTTGTAGATATTCCTCAAGACTATTGGGCTTATGATGCTATTCAAAAATCTTATGAAATGGGCTTTCTATCTAGCTATATTGGCAAAGCTTTTAACCCCACTCTCAAGATTAAACGCTGGCAAGTTTTGGCGGCCTTAAGTAAAGGTTTAAATTATCAAGTAAGTGGATCTTCAGAACAGGATTTAAAGCAAATTTTTGATGATGCAGAAGCAATTCCTGAAGATGGAAAAAAGGCTATTGCAGCAGCAACAGAAAAAGGTATTGTTGTTAATTATCCAAATGTTAGGATGCTGAATCCTAATCAAGATGCTACTCGCTCAGATGTAGCTACTTTTCTATGTCAAGCTATTACCAATAATCAAAAAAATAATGATACAGTAGTTGCTAAAGTTCCTTCAAAATATATTGCAAATTTTTCTAGAGATACTCGCTTAACAACCACGGCAACTGTACCGGAAAAGATTACAGAAACAACAAACACCAGAGAAAATGCTGGCTCAGAAAATCCCGAATCACCTTCTACAGAAAATACAAATTCACAAAGCACTACAGAAGTAACAAATACTAGAGAAAATGCTAAATTAGAAAATCCTGAATCAACTTCTACAGAAAATATAAATCCACCTGCAATGGTAGAAAGATTTGGTAACGGTAATTTACAGGCAGAAATTATTTATGAGCAAGCAAATAATACAGATTTAGTGAGCGATTTACGTCTGAAAATTATCAGAAGTGGAGAAATTCTTTTCAATGAACCAGTACCAGTCAAATCTTTGGCAGGTGAATCTGACAGTACAATGGCAGTATTAGCAGGTAGATTTGTTAAAGTACAGTTACTAGATTTAGATGGCAATGGAGAATCAGAGGTATTGATAGATTTATTCACAATAAATAATAGTAATGTTCCATTTGCAGGCGGTACTTATTCCTTGATTTATCGTTATAAACCTACAGAAAATAAATATACTATGCTGCGTCATTACTGGGGGAATATTAATTATCGACTCAAAGATTTAGATAATGATAATATTCCAGAATTTCAAAGTGTTGATAGTAGATTTGCTAATGTATTTTCTAATGTAAATGATTCAGTATTTCCTATCCGCATCTGGGAGTATCGTCAAGGAGAAATATCAGATGTAACTAAGAAATATCCAGCTCAAATAAATACTAATGCCTCAGAAATTTGGCTAGAATTTTACAGGCGTTCAAATCAAAACCAAAATGTTAAAGGAGTTTTGGCTGCTTATCTGGCAAATAAATATATGTTAGGTGAAAAAGAAGATGGCTGGAAATTAATAGAAAAGGTGTATAAAGACAGCGATCGCGCAGAATATTTTGCTAGTTTGCGTCAATTTTTGACAGACCAAGGTTATGATACAAACCAACAAATTAGAGCCAATGTAATTGTGCCAGAAAATTCAACGACAGAAAGTCAAGAAACTGTTTCTTCTGCTACTAATGAAACCTCACTCCAACCAACAACGGAAAATACAGAAAATAGAGTAAGAGAAATAACAATACCACCTCAAACTTCATCCCAAACAACAACAGAAAATACAGAAACACAAATAACAATACCACCCCAACCAACAACAGAAAATACAGAAACGCAAATAACAATACCACCCCAGACTTCATCCCAAACAACAACCGAAAATATAGAAAATACAGAAACACAAATAACAAGACCACCCCAAATTTCAGACCCAACACCAACACCAACAATAGCAGCAAATGCTCAAACATTATCGCCGGAAACTGCTATTCCCGAAAATTCAGAATCAGAAACACAGCCAGATATTAGTAACGATTTCGTGCTTGCACCCAGATTAGTTCGTTCCCTATCTAATCAGCAACCAGATTCTTCTTTACCTGTAGTCATTAGTTTTAATGGCAAAATATTAGCTAGTAGTAGAGGGAAAGATATTCAACTATGGAACTTAGAAAGTAGCAAACTACTAGATACTTTATCAAGTCATACCGCTAATGTACACTCAGTAGCAATTAGTCCTGATGGCAAAACCTTAGCAAGTGGAAGTGCTGATGGTACAGTAAAACTGTGGGATATTCCTACAGGAGAAATGCTTACCAGTTTTTTGCATTCTGGCATAGTCACCGCTGTAGGTTTCACTGCCGATGGCAGAGCAGTAGTAGGATGTAGTGCAGAGCGCGGGATAAAATTGTGGAATATTTACACAGGGCGACTACTACATACGATGAATGCTACTCAACCAATTGCTTTTGGTGCTAATGGTCTCCGGATGGCAACCAGTGGGGGACCAAGATATATTCGACTCTGGAATGTTGCCCAGGGGCAACTATTGAAAAATCTGTCTATACCCAGTACAAATAATAATCAAAGGATAGAGGCGATCGCTTTCAGTCAGGATGGGCAAACTATTGCTCATGCGATGCGGGGAGAAAATCAGATTTTAGTCTGGGATGTGGAAACTTGGGAAGTCCGTCACACTCTAGAAAAACATTCTCAGGCAATTAAGGCGATCGCCATTAGTCCAGATGGTAACATTCTTGCTAGTAGTAGTGAGGATGGTAAGATTAATCTGTGGGATATTGACAGTGGAAAATTGTTGAGGAGTATCAAAGGTTATGGTGCAATTGTTTTTAGCCCTGATAGTCAGCAGCTTGTAAGCGTAGCAGAGGATAATACGATTCAGCTTTGGCGAATTTACGGATCGGCGATCGAGCAGTGAGTTAATGAAGTCAGAAGTCAGAAGTTAGAAGTTGTTTTTGTAACAGGGATGCGTGAGTAACCTTCCAAAAACATTTCGCCTTAAAAGCTGGAGTTTTTCAAATCCAGATGATTAGTTATTGTAAGTCATTGCGACTGGAACGGAGTGGAAGGAAGCAATCTCGCGCGCCCTTTGAGGTTGCTGACTATCGTCGCAATGACGACTTTTCAGGATGATTCTGTGTTATCACCAATTATTTTGATAAAATACCATAGTAATAAAGAAAGAAATAAATAGCAATGGCTGTAAATGTAAAAGCCTTCTTTCAGGCAACAAACCCTGGTAAAGCCTTATTCAAAGATAACCAGGAAATAGAGCAAAAATACTACATTGACTTCTCCTCAGTACGGGGGGGACAAATAATTGAAGACCTCAAAGACAATATTGCTATGTGGTCTCCCGACGAACCCACCTGTCAACTATTTACCGGACATATTGGTTGTGGTAAATCTACCGAACTCTGGCGACTCAAACAACAATTAGAAGAAGAAGGCTTTCACGTCATATATTTCGAGTCAGACAAAGACCTAGAAATGGGAGATATAGATGTCAGTGATATTCTTCTAACTATAGCGCGACAAGTGAGCGAGAGTTTAGAGACATTAGAAAAGGTTAAATTAGAGGAGCCAAAAGGATTAAAAGGTATACTTGATGGAGTAGGCAAACTACTACAGACAGAATTAGATATTTCTGCCGAAGCAGAATTAGGTGTACCCGGAGTTGGTCAAGTTAAAGTTGACGAACAAGGGCTAGAATTCGTCGCGGCGGGAATAGGCAAAATAACAGCCAAAGCAAAAGCTAGTCCCGAACTTCGCAGCAAACTCAGAGACTATCTCGGACCTCGTACCAATGGTATTATTGACACTATTAACCAAGAATTGCTTGAACCTGCTCACGAAAAGTTGAAGCAGCATGGCAAAAATGGATTGGTAGTTATAGTTGATAACCTTGATAAAGTTGATAGTTCCCCAAAACCTTGGGGGCGGCCTCAACCAGAATACCTATTTGTCGATCGCGGCGAACAACTAGCAGGTCTCCATTGTCATGTAATTTATACTCTTCCTCTAGCACTGAGATTTTCTAATGACTATGGTACATTAACTCAACGCTTCAAAAGTACCCCCCAAGTCTTACCAATGGTTTCCATACAGTCGCGGGATGGTAACAAATTTGGAGAAGGAATGGCACTACTCAGGCAGTTAGTTTTAGCAAGAGCATTTCCAAATTTGGAGCCAGAAGAACGTCTAGAGAAAATAACCGAAATTTTTGACAGTCTGGAAACTCTAGATCATCTATGTCAGATGAGTGGGGGTCATGTCAGGAATGTCTTGCGAATGCTCAATGAAGCGATTAAAAAGCAAAAAGGGTTGCCTATCTCCCGTGAAAATCTTGACAAGGTAATTCAAAATCTTCGCAATGAACGTATTCTAGCAGTAGATGATGCAGAGTGGGAATTATTGCGCCAAGTAGCAGATGCTCAAAAAGTTACGGGTGATGATGGATATCAAAGGTTGATTCGGAGTATGTTTGTCTATGAATACCGAGATGATGAAGGATCTTGGTTTAATATTAATCCTATATTGAAAGATGCGGTGGAGTTGAAAAAATGATAAATACTTAGAAGTTGTGTGAGAAGTGCTGCATGGAACCGATGAATTATAAAAACCTAACCCCCCTGCCCCCTTCCCTACAAGGGAATGGGGGTTTCAAAGCCTCTCTCCTCGTAGGAGAGAGGTTTGGAGAGAGGTTTTTATAAGTTTACAAACAATTTCTTAGGTTGATTTGCGCCTACCTACCTATTTATTACACATATATATCGTCATTGCAACGATAGGAAGCAATCTCGTGTAATATCATGTCCGCTTGAATAGTTATAACTAAAGTTCGTAGTAGGGCTTCAGCCCTATCCATAACTTAGGGCTAAAGCCCTACTACAAACAAAAACTTTTTTTATCACTGATTATCTGGACATGATATAACCTATGAGATTGCTTCCTTCCACTCCGTTCCAGTCGCAATGATCTATATAGCACTTATGCAAAATAATGTAATTCTGTGATAGGAAGCAATTTTGTGTAACCCATGAAATTGCTTCCTTCCACTCCGTTTCAGTCGCAATGACCTACAATAACTAATATATGTATATTTTCAAACATAATATTTTGGGTAGCAGCCGGGTTTCTTTATGTAAATCCTGTATTAATTAGGGTTTGCGCTCAAAAGTCTTGTGGGTGAGGGTAGGAGACAGGAGACAGGAGACAGGAGACAGGAGACAGGAGAATTCATTAATTGATAATTGATAATGGATAATTGATAATTACCTCGGGTTTTAACCG
>NZ_JBNHER010000204.1:0-21239 GCF_050015975.1 Dapis purpurea BLCC-M126
TGTGCGGAACGCTAAACGCCATATCCAATCGACCAAGAGAAAAGAAATAATATTTACTCATATTCAATCAATAATGGTTTTAATCAGAGGTAATTATCCATTATCCATTATCCATTATCCATTATCCATTAATGAATAATGTATTTGGGAATCTAATTTGATTCTGCTAAACCTAACCATCGAGCAGCAGGGGCTAAAGTCAGACCTTGAAGTAACACTGAAGTTAGGACAATAAAGAAGACAACATTAAAAATATTATCTGCATCTGAAATACCAGCAGTTATTGGAAATGTTGCCAGAACAATTGGAACAGAACCCCGCAAACCTACCCACGAAATAAATAATTTTTCTCGTAAACGATAACGACTAAAAGCGAAAGAAATAAATACACTAACAGGACGAGCAATAAATATGAGAAATATCGCAATTACAATAGCAACACTAGCTACAGGTAAAAGACGGGAAGGAAATACTAATAATCCTAAAGTTAGGAAGATAACAATTTGCATTAACCAAGATAAACCATCGTGAAAACTACGAATAGTTTCTGAGTAAATAAAGCGGAAATTTCCCATCACAACTCCGGCAATATAAACTGCTAGGAAACCATTACCACCAAATAAATCTGTAATCCCATATGTCAGCATTGCCATTGCTAGAGTTGCAACTGGGTAGAGACCTTGGGAACTTAAGCGCAAATGATTTACCACCCATACTATCGCACGCCCCATACCATAACCAAATGCTCCACCAACTCCTATTTGTAATAATAGTGAAGTCAATAGTTTAATGATGGAAGTATCACCAGTGGATAAAATTTCGACTATTTGAATAGTTAACAAAACTGCCATTGGATCATTACTCCCTGATTCTAGTTCTAGTAATGGTTGTAGGTCTCCCTTGAGTCCTAAATTGCTAGTTTTGAGTACAGAAAAAACTGCTGCAGCATCAGTCGAGGAGATAATTGCTCCTAACAATAGTCCCTCTGACCAAGTAATACCTTCTGGCCCTATATTGAAGTTGGTAAAAGACTCAAGCATAAACCAGGCGAATGAGCCTAAAAGTAGAGCAGTAATCCCTACGCCAACAGTTGAAAGGGTTAAACCTTTCCAGAGAACTGGTCTAATTTTAGTCCAATTTGTATCAAGTCCTCCAGCAAATAGTATTAAAGTGAGTGCTAAATCTCCTATCAATCTTGCTTGCATTGGATTATCAAATTCAATACCACCAATGCCTTCTGAACCTGCTAACATTCCCACTAAAAGGAATAATAGTAGAGCTGGGACTCCTAACTTATTAGCTGCTTTACTGGCAATAATACCAGCTAGTAAAAGCACCCCTGCACCTATAAATAATTGTTCTACTGGAATCATCAACTTAAAAAGGTATATTTTTGTCTTTTAACTTACATGAAAATGGTGCTTTTTGAGTTGAGAACAGAAAATTAAATATTTGAGGAAAAGATATACACTAGGAAGTTGGAAAAAATGTTTGCTAGAATCAAAAATGACAATAATTTTAATTTAGCTTAAATGAATCTAGAAAAGTTACTACTGCTCCAGCTATTTGATTATTTTTTGCTGTTTCACTCGCACCGATAAGATGCAAGCGTTGACCTACTAAATAAATTCTAAATGTAATAGTTTCATTATCATTTTTTAAGATAAATTCTCTACCTGGAATATCTCCTAAATTGTAGGAGCGATCGCTACTTAATTCAAAACCTGTTACATCAACAATTCTCTTTTGAAAGTTGGGCAATATATTTTGTTTATTAGCTAATTGTTGACTGGTTAAAATATCAGAATAAGCAACTACAAATCTTGCTGATGCTGGATGAGTGGCAAATACTTTAAATTTAATTTTTCCCTTCTCAGTTTCAATAATTTCTGTTTCTTCAGTCATGGTTCCAGCAGGCATCCAAATTGAGAAACCACCTTCTTTAAAAATAATATTTTGCCACTGTATTTGCCCTGATTCAATTGTTAATATCGGTTGGGGATTTTGTTGTTCTAGTTGTTTGATTTCTTGCTCCATTTGGAGTCGTCCTTTGTCAAAAAAGTCGGGACGGTTATCCAGAAGACCTTGGGCTTGTATAGTAGTCATACTCTGGCTAAAATTAGATAAATTAGAGTTCCAATTACTAAAGAAGAAGTAAGAAGGAAGAAGGAAGAAGGAAGTAAGAAAGAAGTAGGAAGAAGAAGGCAAAAATCTATTTAATGGCAAAAACATAACTTATTTGTAAATAAGAAGGAAGAAGGAAGAAGGAAGAAGGCAAAAATCTATTTAATGGCAAACAAATAACTTATTTGTTTTATCTTAAGAAAGATTTGGGTAATGGATAGTCTTAAGACCAGAGTCTTATTGCTGTTAGCTCCGCATTCCGCAGGAAATGCTTACTAATAGTTTCATGATTTTTCTAGATTTGAGAATTTTTCACGATTGAGATATGCTGATTATTTTGGGATATCTATTATAATTACTACCAACTATGTTATATCAATTCTAAATAATTTGTGAAAAAAAACTGTAGGGATTTGGTATCCAAATCCCATTTTAGCTTGGGTTTGGATACCAAATCCCTACCATAAAATATTACCTAAAAATCAAGGTAATTTCAGTTATCAGTTATCAGTTATCAGTGAACCTCCGACTAAAGTCGGAGGCTTGAAATACTGAGTTAAATATTTCTCTTGGTGATTGGATATGGCGAGGTTTTCTCGCCATTCCATTCTAACGGAATGCTCCGCATTCATGTCGGCTCTGAGCCGTTAACGAAGTTGTGCGGAACGCTAAACGACTGCTTTTTCCCTTAAAAGGGGAAGATTTAGACCTCATTTTTTGGTAAGTAGTTGTGCAAAATAGATTTCCTACTTGAAAAAGGGAACAGGGAACAGAGAGTTAATAGAATGTGTAATTAATTTTGCTTATACACTTATAAAGCTTCTTCTCTACTAAGAGAAGAAAAAAAAATCCTTTTAGCCAATCCTTCTATTACAGAAGAGGTAATTATTAATTATTAATTATTAATTATTGAAAACCTATTTAGGATTGCTATAATAACTGAGTGTTTATTACATTTAGAATATTTTCGTAAAAATTTTATCAGGGGATTACATTGTCAAAAAAAATATTTAAACCAAAACATCCTTTTCTTCGCCTGCTTAATTATGGAAGTAGTTATAAAACTCAAATTTGTCAAGCGGTTATCTGTTCAATTTTAAATAAAATTTTTGACCTAGCACCTCCAGTTTTAATTGGTGCAGCAGTAGATGTTGTTGTCAAACAAGAAGATTCTTTAATTGCTCAATGGGGAATTAAAGATATTTTTGGGCAACTTTTAGCTTTGACATTTCTGAGTTTAATTGTTTGGGGATTAGAATCAATTTTTCAATATGCTTATGAACGACTTTGGCGAAATTTAGCTCAGAATATTCAACACGATCTACGCATTGAAACTTATGGTCATTTACAAGATTTAGAATTAGCCTATTTTGAAGAACGCAGTACAGGAAATTTAATGGCAATTTTAAATGATGATATTAATCAGCTAGAAAGATTCTTGGATGTAGGGGCAAATGAAATAATTCAAGTAACAGTAACAGTCATAATTATTGGTGGTGCTTTTTTTGTTTTAGCTCCTAGTGTTGCTTGGTGGGCAGTATTGCCAATGCCGTTTATTATTTGCGGTTCAATTTGGTTTCAAAAATTTCTGGCTCCTCGTTATGCTGAAGTTCGAGAAACAGTAAGTTTATTAAGTGGGCAATTATCTAATAATCTCTCAGGAATTACTACAATTAAAAGCTTCACAGCCGAAAATTATGAAGTAGGAAGAATTACCAAAGAAAGTGAAGCTTATAAAACCAGTAATAGAAGAGCTATAACTTATTCTGCTGCTTTTGTACCTCTGATTAGAATTATAATTTTTATAGGTTTTGTGGCAACTTTATTATTAGGTGGATTAGAAGCAGTTGCTGGTAGATTAGCCGTAGGTACTTATAGTGTAATGGTATTTTTAACTCAACGATTATTATGGCCTTTAACTCGTTTAGGACAAACTCTTGATTTATATCAAAGAAGTATGGCTTCTACTAATCGCGTGATGAATTTATTGGATACTCCGATTACTATTCATCCAGGAGATAAACCTTTATCTGTTGAGTCGGTTAAGGGAGAATTAGAGTTAGAAAATGTTACTTTTGCCTATCAGGAAAATTTTCCAGTGGTGGAAAATATTTCCCTGAAAATTCCAGCAGGAAAAACTATTGGAATTGTCGGGTCAACAGGTTCAGGAAAAAGTACAATAGTCAAATTATTACTGAGGTTTTATGAAGCTCAGTCAGGCAAAATAACTCTCGATGGAATAGAGATAAATCAGATTAATTTACAAGATTTACGACGAGCAATAGGTTTAGTAAGTCAGGATGTATTTCTATTTCATGGAACTGTGGCAGAAAATATTAGTTATGGCTCTTTCGATGCAACTTTGCCAGAGATTATTGCAGCAGCTAAAATTGCTGAAGCAGATGATTTTATTAATAAATTACCCCAAGGTTACGATACTATTGTCGGGGAAAGAGGGCAGAAATTATCAGGAGGTCAAAGACAACGAATTGCTATTGCTAGGGCAGTGCTAAAAAATCCTCCTATTCTGATACTTGATGAGGCAACTTCAGCAGTGGATAATGAAACTGAAGCAGCTATTCAAAAATCTTTAGAAAAAATAACTCAAAATCGAACAACTATTGCTATTGCTCATCGTCTTTCAACTATCAGAAATGCTGATTGTATTTATGTAATGGAACATGGCAAAATAGTAGAGTTTGGTCGCCATGAGGAATTATTAGAAAAATCAGGAATTTATGGTAGTTTATGGCGGGTACAATCTGGTTTAAGATTAGTTAGTTAGTGCCGCTACGCGGAAGTCAAAAGTCAAAAGTCAAAAGTAAGATTTTATAGACTCGAAACTATTTGCGACATCTTTAAAGTGAATTGGTATAAGCCATTCACCCCTACTTGTAACTAAACAGATTTTTCTTCGCACTAAAGCGCAACTACAAACAGTATCTAAATAGGTATAGCATTTCATACTTAATTTTTGATTACAGTTTGAGATTAAATACTCTTTAACTTTAAATATAAATTATGATGGAATTTAATAATAATCCACCAAAGCAAAATCAAAATAATTGGCAACACAAATTAGATAAATTTGTAAAAGCTAATCAAAAAGAATTAGCTGCTTTAGGATGGGGTTTACATTTGGAAAAGGGAGAAACTAATGAAACAATAGGAATTGATTTAAAAGGAAAACCAAAATTTGTATATTGTTCAAAAGCAGCTATAGAAACATTAAACCGCAATGTTGATGGTAAAATCCAGGAAATTTTAGGTTTAATAGACGGTTATAAACCAGAATTAGAAGTATTAATGATTGCTATTGGTGATGGTCAAATTAAATTAGTTTATTTTCAACCAGAAATATCTCCACCTAATTGTTTTGAAGAATTAGGTCAGAATGTTGATGGTTTATTGGAAATATTAGAAACAAGATTGAGCGAGTTTATTATACCAATTTGAAAAAAAAAGAATGCTATACTTAGCTGACACTTTAATATTTCAAGCCTCTGACTTCAGCCAAAGATACTGATAACTGAAATGACACTCACTATTCCTATTAACAAAATTCAGCTTAACCCAGGTAGTCTAATTACTCTGAATGACTTAACCTGGGAACAGTTTGAAGAATTTATGGAGGAAAAAGAAGCTCAAAAAATAAAGACACGAATTGCTTACATTAAAGGAACTTTAAGCATCATGTCTCCTTTCCCCGCTCACGAACGTCCACATCGAATTATTAGTGATATTGTGAAAATATTGCTAGATAGTCAAGAGCGAGATTGGGAAGAGTTCGGTTCGACAACCTTTAACAACAGAGCCAAAAAAGTTTGTCTAGAATCTGATACCTGTTTTTATATCCAAAATGCTCAAAAAATACGCCCTCGAATGACGGTAGATTTGACAGTAGATCCACCGCCTGATTTAACTATTGAGGTAGATGTAACTTCCAAAACTACTCTTGGTATTTATGAAGCTTTAGAAGTTCCCGAATTATGGATCTACACTGAAGAAAAATTCACGATTAAGGTTTTTACTGATGGATTGTATGTAGAATCATCTATCAGTCCTACTTTTCCTAATTTACCTATTTTAGAGTTAATTCCTAGTTTAGTTGAGCAGGCATTCACAATTGGCAGCAGTAAAATGCTAAGAGAATTTAGAAAGAAAATGAGTTAGGATAAAAGTATATAGAAAATTAGGTTAAAAATCAACATCATCATCCAACTCAATCTGTTCATTTTCTTCTGGTTCATCTATACCAACATTACTATTTTCAGACTCAACAATTTGATAATCAATAGATAAATCAGAAGACTCAGATATTGCAGATAAATCAGTTTTATCTGCTGATTTAATTAATTCTATATCTACTATTTCTCCCTGAAAAAAATTAACTATACGACGAGTAGCGATCGCCACAGTCTGTCTTTCTCTTTCAGGGTTTCCCCGTTTTACCAAATCATTTAACTCTGGTTTAAACACAGAAACCTCTGGGATAATTTGGTTTTCTCTATGGGAATTTATTGGATTAGATGGTAAGGATTTTTCTGGATCATCTTCTGTGACTTCATCATCGGAATCAGAGGTTTCTTGCTCTCGCTCATTGTTTACTGTTTTGCTTTCTCTTTGACTATTATTAGGATAAATATTTTCACTAAGATTATGATTTTTTTGTTGAGAATTTATCACCTCTACTTTAACTTTTACCGAAGCATTAAAAACTTTCTTAAACGCAGCTTCAATATTAGCAACTTTAGACATTACCATTTTCTGCAATTTTTCAGAACTGATACCAATCCGCGCTACTTGATTATTGAACCCTAATAATATAACTTGTTGGCGTAATAATGCTTGGGTACTTGGTTTAACTTCAGCAAGTACTTGTTGCCAAATTTCATTTAACTTTGATTCTTTACCCTCAAAATTAACAGTTTCAAAGGATTCTGAGGGAGAAAATTCTGTCTCAGCATTACCTGGAGACGCAGGTTTTTCATCACTTTTCGATGCAGCAGGAATTTCTTTTGCTTCCGATATTTTTCTTTCAGGAGGTTGAGAAACAGGTGGTTTTGATTTTGCTTGAGGTGGAGTTTTTGGAGTAGTTTTAACCGGAATATTTTTACTTGTTTCTCTACTTGTTTGTTGTTGAGGTAAATGTTCAACTGTTACTCTTGAAGTTACCAATGCAGAAGGCAATAATCCTAATAAAGTTACCTCCAACCATAAACGAGGTTGAGTAGTATTTTTAATCTGCACTTCTGATGTTTGTAAATGTTTTTGACCAGCTAAAATAGTGCTAATTTCCCACTGTTGAGAAAATTTACAAAGCTGTTCCCAAGTAGGTTTTGTCAACGCCACTAAATTTCCACTTGTCGGTGCAGTTTTTGCTATTAATAAATCTCGGTAAAATGCTGCCAAATTTTGCAATACAATAATTGGTTCCCTACCCCGATCCATAATTTGACGAGTACATTCCAATACTTTCGTCGAATTATCAGAGGCGATCGCTTCTAGGAGTATGATTAAATCTCGTTCCGGAACCGCCCCCACCAGATCCCAAACTCGTTCAACAGAAATTTCACCCGCCAACAAACTCAACTGATCTAGCAAACTCTCTGCATCTCGTAACCCACCCTGAGCAATTTGAGCTACCATCTGTATTGCTTCAGTTGTAATATCAATTTTTTCGGTGGTAGCAATATGATGTAAGTGCTTCACCATTGCCTCCAGAGGAATTCTGCGAAAGTCAAAACGTTGGCAACGAGAAATAATAGTTGCTAAAACCCTCTGGGGGTCTGTAGTTGCCAGGATAAAAACCACTCGGTCTGGTGGTTCCTCCAAAGTTTTCAGCAGAGCATTAAAAGCGGACACAGACAACATATGGACTTCATCTATCACATATACTTTATAGCGACACTGCACCGGAGCAAATTGCGCTCTTTCAATTAATTCCCTAATGTTGTCCACACCAGTGTTGCTGGCAGCATCAATTTCTATCACGTCCAGAGTTGACCCTTTTGTAATTCCTACACAAACATCACAAGTGCCACAGGGAGTAGGTGTCGGGTGGTCATTATCAAGACAATTGAGAGATTTAGCAAAAATTCGAGCGCTGGAGGTTTTCCCTGTACCTCTTGGTCCTGTGAATAAATATGCTGGGGCAATCCGTTGAGTATCAATGGCATTAGTCAGAGTTTGGGCGATCGCGTCTTGACCCACTAAATCTGAGAAGGTTTGAGGACGATATTTATGATGGAGAGGTTCGTAGGCCACAATTAGGAATGGGAATTATTTCGGATATTTAGTTGAGCTGCAAGTGATAATCAATACAACTTTACTGGATTTTATTCAGTATAAATACTTTTATAATTTCAAGATATATTTTACAATTAGTATCTTTTCTTGAACTTATATTAAGCAGTATATCCAAAAATTATAAGATACTAGCTCAAAGATTCAAAATATCTTAGGTAATTTTTTACAGTTAAATCAATGGAGGTCTCGTTTATAGGATAGTTATTAATTATCAACTAATGATAGGGATATTTCTGCCTCTTAACCCACCCGAACCCTGGATTTAATATTCCTTTTACAAACAGTCTCTAAGTACAACTAAATTCTTCTAAATTCTGAATTCTCAATTCTAAATTCTAATCACAATTTTCAGGGGATTAATTTTGATGAGACTACAGGACTTATTCGAGATTACACAATCATTTTATACCTTAGAGGCCATCAAGTCAATTGATTGAAGAGTGTATATTGTACCTATAGCTGTGGTTATTTTCAACAACCTATAATTTTTAGGCCAATCAATAGCCTCAACTACCTACAAGTATAACTATCAAGTATTTCCGCTGAAAACAACTCCCTGATTTTCATCTTAAAATCTCTGTCAATTCATTGTTAAATTCTCTGTAGAGCCTATGTTAACACCAATTATTGTCGTGGAACCAAAGTTAGCCCAAGCCTCCCGAGCACCACAACCAAATTTGCCAAAAGGAGAATATATTTGGATGGGTGCATCTGGATTACTGTTAATATTGCTAATTATTTTGGGTATATTTCACCAAGCAAAAATGAAGCAATTTAATAAGAAACTTAGTGTGGAAGAATTTAGAAATAAAGATCTCCAACAAAAGTATAAATTAGCTCTAGGGACTATATCAAAAATGGAAAAAAATCCTGACCTAATCCATTCACGAGATTTCAACTTAGACTACTTAAGAATGCGGATGGCAGAAGAAGTTTTCCACTTTGCTATTGTTAACCAAATTAAGGTAAAAGTTAAACAACAAATTAGTGTTGCACTACGCCCTGCTCCAGTAGTACCAGGAGAAAAAATAAATCCAAGTGGGCGACAAGTTGATTCGATGTTTGAGGTGGAATATGAGACCGGAGAAGTGGGTAAAGACCTGAAAAAAAGAGTATTATTTCGGGTATCAATCAAACTGACAAAATTACCAACTCAGGCAACTTCTCAAACTATTATTCAAATAATTGATTGTTTAGAAACCTATCTTAGTCCTAGTGATGACCATGATAATTGGACTCCTACAATTCAAGGTCGAATTGTACATATTGATTGGGATCAAAAAGCTAAACCAACACCTCTGTTGGTATTAGAACAATCTCATGATGGGGTTTTATTTCGTACTAACAGACCTACAGCTAAAAGTGCGACTCCACCACCACCAAAGCCACCTACAGGTAAAAAGAATATTACTAAAGGAGCAACAAAACAAGGCGCAACAAAACAAAGGGCAACAAAACAATCTACAAAAAGCAAAACAAAGGGTTTAACTAAAGGCACCACAAAAATTCAGAAATAATTAAATAAGGAAGAAAATATCTCTATAAATAAATAGTGTGGTAATACCCGATATTTTTAGCTGTTGGGAAATTTATTAAGGATGCTTTTTGTGAAAAGTAAAATTATTCTAGTCAAAAATATTTACCTCTTTTCTATATAGCAGTATTAATTTCCTTGCTGGTATTTAATTTTTTCGGTTAATTTATTTAATTGTTTTTAAATATACCTGAGATAATAGACGGTAATCTTCTATCTGAACTATCCGGAAGCAACATCTAAAATGGGATAATTGTAGTTGACAAATAATATAGTTGTGTTCTCTTTTCTAGCTAAATATTGCATAATTTCAACTATATTTATAGCATATTTACTACCTAAAGTTGCGGTGGGTTCATCTGCTAATACTAATACCAATTCACTTTTAAAGATATGACAAATAATTTGCTGAAATGACTGAGCGCTTCAAAGTTATGAACTGATAAACTCTTACTTTTAACTTTTAACTTCCGTAAAACTGTAGAACTTAGGTTTACTGACTAAAGCATGAGCCATCCTCACTCTTTGGTTTTGCGTCGCAGATAAATTATTAGGGTTGTAATCTACTATTTCTCCTAATCCTAGTGCTTATAAATAATTTTAAACAGAAATTTGTAGCAAATATTTATCCAAATGGAATAAGAACAGTTAAAATTTAAAGATTGGGAATAATTTTACTCTTCATACTCAATACTTTAAAAAAAAATCTGCTGGGTCAACTTATTGTAATTTATCCACATCCAATAGCTCCCGACAAACAACACATCAACATTGAGAATAAATTTCGTCGGTACATGATTAAAATATAAACCGCGCATCGTGAGGTTTAGGTATCCCGCGCTGTCTTGGACATAGCACGGGAGAATATCAAATTTAGAGATTTGATAACAACTCAAAAACAACTATTCCTAATTTTCTCTCTAATCAATAATCTGGGCTGTCAAATAATACAGTGGTTAAATAATAATCTGTCCATTCTCGCCCAAAAGCTTTTTCCAAAACTCGACGAGTTTTGTCATTTTGTCTCTGTTGGTTAGAGTAATGGTGTTGAGCTTTTAAGATCTCAAGTTGTTTTTCTGGAGTAACTGGTTTTTGGGCAATCGCTTGTTGGCAATGTATTTCTAGGTAAGATTCCACTATCGATATAAATTTTTGTTCTTCCTCTAAACCAGTTGGACGTATAAATAGACAAAATTCCGAAAATATTTCGCCCCATTCTGGGAGTTCCCGAGGATGAGAAAATTCTTTTGTTGGTAAAGTTTGAAGTTGATAGTTATAGACTTCTGGTAGTCTTCTATCTTGGCTTAAGGGTGATAAATCGACTACTGCTGCACTTATTTGGCCCCTTGCTCCTACTAAATCTGTACCAAACATAGGTAGGGCGTAACTTGTTCTGGGAAACATGACACAGTGTAATATATCTAGGTTTTTGCCTATTGTTGCTAGTTCTATATGTAACTTGCGGAACTGGGGAGTTTGATAGCATTTGTTTTCAATTGTTAGTTTTTCCCCTTCCAGACGGCCTTCTACATAACCTAGCTCTGCAGGTAGGTAATATGGTTCTAGGTCTAAGTAGCGTTGCCAAACTGCTTCTATGGTGTCTGCTAGTTGGCATACTAAGGGATTTTGTTGTTCTCGTATAGATGGAATTGATGTTTTTAACATTCTCGTTATAGGCCAGTTAATTGGGGTCTTGTTATATTGACTTTTTTAGATTTTAGATAATTAGCTAATTAGTAGTTTATATATTATTAGAATCCCACAATTGTGTCTCAAATTGTTCAAGTTCAAATTTGCAAGCCAAAAGTCAAAATAAAAAAACCACAAGTTCAAGGTAATTGATGATTTATATCCAGTGGACATAAGTGTGAAAAAGAGGGGGAAGCTTACAAAGATAGGTTTTTTAGCTTTGATATCGAACAAGTATCAAGTATGGGGAATACCGGGAAAGGTAGAAATCAAGAGCCATAAATTATAGCAGTTTTCATTAATATAGAGTACAGAGATTTGGGTTTAAAGGAAGAAGGCTTTAGTTATCTAGGAGAGAAGGCTTTAGTTATCTAGGAGAGAAGGAAAAAATTTTGTAGTCTACCTTATGTGAAAACCGCTATAATTCTTTTCCCCTACTCCCTCCATATCTATATTCTATATATCTATTCCCTATTTCCTCTTTTCTGGAGATACGTTTAGGGGTTCTATAAATGCTCAACATTCATTCAGGGATTACTGATGACTTCTGTATGGGTGATTAACGTTTCGGCTGTCGCCGACATGAATGCGGAGTGCGAGAAACGGAAATCACCCCTAGTGACTTATGACTTGCGCCTAGCGCTATAGTGGAGGTAAATTTGACCACTCTATTGCTGTTAACTGCAATGGTTAAATCAAAGGCTTGTTTATTTGCATGCCTATGTCTAGTAAATGAACATTGATAATAACGAGAAGTTGCTTACTGTATAAAGAATATTGCGATCGCCCTTTAACATATAACGGTTGTTTAATTTATATTTTTTTCAATTCTTAACATTGCCTATTTTATATTTTCCTAAATACTAAATTATCTCCTAATCATACTTTCAGTCAAGTTTTTATTATATAGTAAATGCAACTAAAATTTAACCTATATTTACAATATCAAAAGTCTTGAATACTTATTAAGTGAACTTTCGTTAAATTAACTTGCATAGTTGATGAATAGTGCTAAATTAAAAATATAAAGAAGTAAATAAACTTCTTTGACAGATGCACAAGAGTTGAAATGATAACTAAGGAGGTAACAAACAAACTGTTTAATCCATTGATCATCTGTCTGTTCAGACACCAACAGCAACCGACAGTGGTTGATATTTCCTCAAATTGTTTTAGGGGAGCAATGAACTCAAATTTTTGAAAGAGTTTAACTCTATTTCACCTTTAATCATATAGAGGAAATCACTCAGCTAAGGAGGTAAAAAAAGCTGTTCCATTTTAAGTCTGTCTCAATACGAAACCAGAATAACACCCATCTAAAAAGCGAATACTTCTTACTAAGAATATCAGGAATACTACAGTAAATTTAACACTGTATAATTCCAAGACCTGAAGAGGAAAAGAGGAAGTCATTTAGTGAGTATAGATGGGTGTTGTTCTATGAAAAAAACTGCTGAATAACAACAATATTATTGTGGAATTAAATTGAAAATAATCAAATTTTTTATGTCAATAATTGAAAAGTAAAGTTTAGTAAAGTTTGCTTGTAATAATTAGGAAAGATGTTAAATTAGTAATTGAAGCAGTAAAGCTTCAAATATTCATAACCTCATCTTCTTAGCAAGAAGGTAGAACTCCAACAAGGGTGCTAAAAGCACAAGTATTTCTTGAGAAAGAAAAAAGTTTTTATCAACCTTTGATTATTGGTTAAGCCATTAATATACAAATAAGGAGGAAAAAACAAAACTGCTAAGTCTAGTTATCTGTCTGATTCAAATAACACCAACTCCTTTGTTAGGGGCTAATATTTTCTCAAGTTTGAATAGTATTGGGAGTAAAAAATCTCAAGTTCATGTTTGAGTTTCACTCCATTTCAAATTTAGTAAAATAGAGGAAATAATTTTAGCAACTCAGGAGGTTACAAATCTGTTAAATCCAATAAAATCTGTCTCGTTAAATACTCAAAAGCAACACCTAGATAGAAAACTGATACTTCTTTAAGTGGTAGAAAGGGAGCAACGTAACTAAGGTTAATGGCTTAGTACATCTCCAGATATAATCCAAAAATGTAAGGAAGTCACTCAGTGAGTAAATCTTAGGTGTTGTTTTTTGATGTTGATGAGCCAACTGATAATTAATAATGGATAATGGATAATGGATAATGGATAATTGATAATTGATAATTACCTATAATTAAAATCTTAAGGGAATTGAATATAAGGAAATATCCTAGCACTTTTTTGACCTTGAAATATGAGAATAATAAAGCTGAATTATTTAATTAATAATTATTAATTATTCGGTCAAAATTGTTAATTTTATTTCTTTAATTAATTTAATTAAAAATTTGACAAGAAGTCTATAGAATCCGAATATATAGCGTTACAGGCAAATTAAAAGTTATGCATTCAAAATTAAAAAGTAATCTCTGACTAAGTTTGAGCATTTTACTTTCTGAAATCCTGCGTTTTTTTCTTACTTTTGACTTTTAACTTTTAACTTTCTATGACTGATGGATTGGGATTTGAATCACAAACTTTGTTCCCTCTCCGACTTCTGAAAAACATTTTAGTTGACCCTGATGTTTTTCTACAACAATTTGATAGCTGATAGAAAGACCTATACCTGTTCCTTTACCTACAGGTTTTGTTGTAAAAAACGGGTCAAAAATATGCTTTCTAATATGTTCTGGTATTCCAGAACCATTATCTTCAATCACAATTTCTACAGATTTTGAATCAATTACAGATGTACGAATTACGATCTGATTTGGGTTATCCTTGATTTGTTGATATGTAAGTTTGGCATTAACTTCTTCTAAACCATCAATAGCATTGGCCAGAATATTCATAAATACTTGGTTGAGTTGGCCAGAGTAGCATTCTACAGGAGGTAGTTTGTCATACTCTCGGATTATTTGAATCTCTGGGCGTTTAGGTTGAGCTTTGAAGCGATGTTGCAAAATCATTAGAGTACTTTCAATACCTTCATGAATATCAACCGGTTTGAATTCAGCTTCATCTATACGAGAAAAATTTCGCAGCGACAATACTATTTCTCGGATACGTTCAGTACCTACTTTCATAGAAGCGATAGTTTTAATTACGTCTGACTGCACAAATTGTAGATCAACATCTTCAGCTTGCTCTTGAATCTCATCAACAGGATGAGGATAATTTTTTTGATAGAGTTCCAGAAAATCTAAGAATATTTGCGTATATTCCTCCATGTAATTGAGATTTGCATAGATAAAGTTAACAGGGTTATTAATTTCATGGGCAACTCCTGCAATTAACTGTCCTAAAGCTGCCATTTTTTCCGATTGCACTAATTGAACTTGAGACTGCTGCACCTGCTGCAAAGCTTTTTTTAGTTCTCCTGTACGTTCGGCTACTTGAAGTTCTAACTGTTCTGTGAGATGGTATAATTTTAACTGTGTTTTCACGCGGGCAATTAATTCTGCTTCTTGAAATGGTTTAGTTACATAATCAACTGCTCCTAAACTAAGTCCCTTGACTTTATCAGTAGAATCGCTAAGAGCAGTCATAAAAATTATGGGTATATTTTGAGTTATCTTAGAAGCTTTGAGACGGCGACAAGTTTCAAAACCATCAATACCAGGCATCATAACATCAAGGAGAATCAAACTGGGTAAACTTAATTCTGCTTGACTAATAGCTAATTCACCATCTGTGGCGATCGCTACTTCAAAGTCAGCATCATTTAAAGCTTCTGAAACAACTGCTAAGTTGGCAGGAGTATCATCTACTACTAAAATTAAATCTGAATTGTCCATAATTTATATTTTTAAATATTATTATTATTTGTTATTATTTGATTTTTCTAGAGATTCTTGGATAAAGATTGTAATTTTTTTAATTTCAAACTCTTTAGCCTCCTGAACAATATATTCAACAAAGTCAGCATAATCTTGATTTTCTTGTTCTAAGGTTTGAGCTGCTCCTACTAACTTTTTTAATCTACCTTGTTGAGCAAGCTGAAACAACTTTTTCAACTCTGCGAGTGGAGGTAATAACATATCTGGCTTAGTAGTTTCTGTCTTGCTAGTATTTTGCTGATGTAGTGATTCAATTGATTGATATTTCCAGGTAATCTGTAAATGTTGTTTCAGTAGCTTAAATAATTCATCTGCTGCTACAGGTTTCTCCAGGAAAGCATCAGCACCAGTATCTAAACTTTGCTTTTGATCCATTGAAGAAATAGATGCAGAAGAAACAATAACTGGAGTTCCCTTAAGTATTTCCGATTCTCTGATTTGTTCCATAAAGGCATATCCATCCATCACTGGCATCATTAAATCGGTAATAATTAAGTTTGGCTGTAGCTGATTAGCCTTATTTAAGCCATCTTCCCCATTTTCTGCTTCAATCACATTAAATTTGAGCGGTTCCAGTAAGCTGAGAATTACCGAGCGGTTCTCCCACTTATCATCAACTACTAACACAGTTTGTGACTCTCCTTCATAACCAATTAATTCATTTTCGGTATTAGGCATAACTCTATCTTGCCACTCTTGCGCTAGAGGAAAATTGACTTCAAAGCTAAAACTACTACCCACTCCTAAGTCACTTGTAACTTGAACCTTGCTACCCATCAGACTGACAATATTATGAGTAATCGCAAGTCCTAAGCCAGTACCTTCCGCGTGTCGTTTTCCCTCACCAACTTGTTCAAATGGCTGGAAAATTTTTTCTAAAGAATCTCGACTCATACCAATTCCTGTATCGTTAATCTGGAAACGGAGCCTTATATTATCTTCAGGTGTTTGGTGTTCAGTTTTTTGTTGTACTACCACCGAATCAATTACCTCTACTTTTAATGTCACCTTTCCCTTTTGAGTAAATTTAGCAGCATTTCCTAATAAATTAATCAGTACCTGGCGCAATCTTTTAGGATCAGTTAAAATACCTTCCGGTAAATTAGGATCTGGTAGGTAAACAAAATCAACACCTTTTGTTTCCGTCCGAATGCGAATAATTTCGCCAATTCCTTGGAGAAAAGATGGTAGATGAATCGTTTCGGGTTGCAATTCTAGTTTGCGGGCTTCAATTTTGGAGATATCCAGAACATCATTAATCAGCGTGAGTAAATGGGAACCACACTGGTGAATAATCTTAATTCCTTTTTTTTCTTTTTCTCCCCAGGTTTGCGAACGATTGAGGATCTCAGCATAACCCAGAATTCCGTTGAGGGGGGTACGCAGTTCGTGGCTCATATTGGCTAAAAATTCACTTTTCGCCTGATTGGCAGCATCAGCAGCTTGTCGTTTTTGTTCCAATGAACTGTAAGATTCAGCTAATTTAACTGCCATTTGATTAAATTCTTGGCCTAATTGCTCAATTTCGTCACCAGTATGAATCTGCAAACGATAACTTAAATCCCCCATACCTAATTTTGTTGCACCAATTTGCAGAGTTTCAATTGAGCGAATTACTGGTAAGAGTGTTAGGGAAAACTGACCAATGAAAATCAGCAACACTACCCCAATTAAACAGTAGGTGACAATAGTTGCATTTCCCTTAAATCTCATTGCAACTTCTTGGCTAACAGCATCTTTTTGCCGTACTTCCTCCACCAAGGAATTAAGAAAAAAGAGAATATCATCCTCGAATGAGTTGATAGCTTTGAAATCTTGCTTGATCCGAGAAGTAGAATAATTTTTATCTTGTACAATATTATTCACTAAGCGGACAAGAAATTGATGACGACGCCCTATCAATTCTGGTTTTTGAGATTCTGGTGTTAGCTGTTGAATCTCTTGCAAACTGCTCAAAAATTTTGACATATTTTGCTGATACTTGTTAAGATGAACAGCACTCCGATCTAGTAAAAGATAGCCTTTCATTGCAGCAGTTTGTTTTTCTAGAGAAAGCTTAAGTTCTTGACTTCTACGAACTGCTTGATTGGTATCATTCCGGGTTTGTTCTATGGATTTTTCTATCCGCCTAATCAAGAGGTTACTACCTCCGAGTAAAGCAGCTACTAATCCGACAGAAATTGCTGTAGAAGCGATAAATTTAGTCAGAATTTTCATTTTTCAGCTACTTTTGTAGACTTCAGACGGGTGTAGATTTGTCGTATTTCCTCAAAGTCTGCATCTTTAGCCAAGGTATAACCAGCAGATTCAGTGCCACTTACATCTACAACACCTACTGGGGCATCAATCAAGGCTTCTTGCAGTTGCTTGATAACTTCTAGTCCGAACTTCTTGGTATTAATAACTATGGGAGGTGCAGGTATGGGGTTTGATTCCCAGATAACTTGATAATTAGGGTCTAGTTTTCCTGATTTTTGACTCCGTAGGAAAGATGCCTTATCGTCAGCGATCGCATCTACCACACCATCCGCTAAGTCTTGTGTAGCCTTATCGTGACTGCCAGAGTAACGAATTTTATAAAAATCTCTTGTCGGATCGATACCCGCATCTTGGAAGCTATTCATGGGTATAAGAAACCCAGAAGTGGAAGATGGACTAACAAAAGCAAAACGTTTACCTTTTAAATCTTGCAGCGTTTCGATATTTTTGGCAGTATTGGCAACTATTACACTGGTATACCAAGGTCTGCCACTCACTTTATCTATAGGTATAACTAACGGTTTGATATTGGGGTTGCGTTCGTTAGCTTTAATATAGGTAAGAGCGGCTAAATATGCCATATCTACCTCTTCTTTAACAATCAAATCGACTGCTTCTGAGTAATTTTGCGTAATTTGGAAATTAACTGGACGTTTGAGAATTGTTTCTAGATATTCCGCTAAAGGTTGTAATTTGTCTTGCTGCTCTTCGGGAGTTTGCCAAGGAAGCACCGCTACTTGTAAAGGCTTACTAATAGGAGGGTTAGGAGAAGAAATTTTTTCACCTTGAGAAGATTCGTTAGAAGAAGTTGAAGTACAACTAATAGCGATCGTGCTGATAGATAACATTAAGCTAAATATCAGGGAATATTTGAGAAAGCCATTGTTTGGCCACAAAATAAACTTCATCTATATAACCTCTTTGATAATTATAGAAACTAAGTCTTTTTAATAAGATACTTTTAATATATTATATGCTATTCTTTATTTAAGTAAGCCAGCATATAGAAATCAATTGTGACCAAAGGGAAGTATTCTCAAAAGTTTATGATTGCTTACTTCCACTCTGTTCCAGTAGCAATGACTTTACGGTAAGTAGTTATCAGGATTTAATATAATGACTGAAATAACAATTACCTATGTCAATTCAAAAGAATTTTAATTTGAATCAAGATAGTCTTTGATGAAAGTTTGCAACCGTTTAAGTTGGAAACTGTTCGCCAACTGCAAAATCTCTTGAGTAAAAGCAGTAGAAATTGCTTGTGATTTTTGAATCTCCTCGACAGTTTCTATCACGCTTTGAATATCACCATCCTCAAGCAAGGTAAGTAATTGTTGCAATAATTCTTGACTAGGAGGAATAACTGTATCAGTCTCAACAACCTCAGCTACTTCAACTGATACCTTTGCCTGTTCTTCATAAACCCACTCTAAGTTCAGATATTCCTCCAAGATTTTTAGTAATTGGTCAGTTTGTATAGGTTTGGGCAGAAACACATCTGCTCCTGTATTAATAGCATCTTTTTGGTCCCTCTCAAATACACTAGCAGAAGAAGCTATCACCACCACATCTTTCAAGCTTGCCGAGCTGCGGAGGTGCTCTAGCAATTCATAACCATTCATTATCGGCATCATCATGTCTGTAATGACTACATCTGGTGGTGATGCTATCACTTTCTCCCAAGCGTCTTTTCCATTTTCCGCTTCAGTTATTTCAAAACCTAGCATTCCTAGGAAATTCATTACCACTGACCGATTTTCCCAACTGTCATCTACTACTAACACACGACGTTTTTTACCTTGATAACCCAAGATATTTCTCTGATTAAGAGTTCTAGAAGTTTTTGCCCATTCTTTAGCTTCAGAGACTTCCAGCTCGAACCAGAAGGTACTGCCCTTATCTACTTCACTGTTAACTTTGAGTTGAGTGCCCATGAGTTTAACAATTTTTTGGCTAATAGCTAACCCTAACCCTGTACCTTCTAACTGTTTTTTGCGAGCGCCTACTTGCTCAAATGGCAAGAAAATATTCGCCTGTTGCTCTGGAGTCATACCTACTCCTGTATCTTTAACTTCAAAGTGCAGGCGATATTGGGTAGAGTCTTGTTTGAGTTTTTGTGCTGTCACAGTGAATGTGACACTACCAGCATCAGTAAACTTAACCGCATTGCCCAGAAGATTTATCAATACTTGCTGTAGTCGCTTTTCATCAGCACGAATACCTATGGGTAAATTCTCATCACGAGTGTAGTAAAAATCTATAGCTTTTTCTTGAGCGCGGATACTACAGATTTCCACAACCCCTTGGAGAAACAAGGGAAAATGGAAATCGCTGAGGAATAGATCCAGCTTGCGAGCTTCAATTTTGGATAGATCGAGAACGTCATTGATTAAGTTCAGCAAGTGAGAGCCACACTGTTTAATGACACCAATACCATTGCGTTCCTTCTCACTAATGTTTTGAGAATGTTGCAGGATTTGAGCGTAGCCTAGTATACCGTTGAGGGGAGTTCGTAATTCATGGCTCATATTAGCAAGAAATTCGCTCTTAGCTTGGTTGGCTGAGTTAGCAATTGCTGTGGCTTTTTCCAGTTGAATTCTGTAAATTTTCTCTTCTGCCATCAACTCTTTGACGCGCTGTATAAGTTGATTGAGAGATTTTGCTAATAAACCTACTTCATCCTTGGTTTTAACAGGTGCTTGTAACTCGAAGTTAGAATCACAAGTAACTAATTGAGCAAAATTCGTGATGTTTTGAATAGGTTTAGCAATCGCATTGCTAGTATACAAAACTACAATAAGGGCTAAGATTCCGGAAAAAGCAAAACTCCCAATAATAATTTGAGTTTGTAGAAGCATGGCATTAGTTAAGGCTTGCTCGGCATTTACTTCTGTTTGGATTGCTTTGTTATAAAACTCCCTCATGGGATCGGGTGCTTCAATAAACGCAACAAATTCTGGACTTTTCACGAAATCGATCAGTAGTTCTTGGGCTTTTTGTGCTCCTTGAGGATTTTGCGTAAGGGGTTGTACTGCTTTCTGAAAAGAGAACGTACGCTGCAAAAACTCCTCAACAGTTACTTCATAGTCTTCTAGGAAAGTTTGCAATTTTTTTATAGTAGCTGGATTTCCAGAATTATTATGTTGAGTTAGCAACTTTTTAATATTTTGTAGTCGTTTAAGGAATGCGTCAGTTTCTCTACGAAAGCCTTGAGGATCTTGAAGGTAAGGAGCAAGTTGTTTAGCAGGGCGGTTGTAGAGTACATCAAGTTGTAAAGCACTCAGTAGTCTACTTTCGCGAGAAGCTATCTCTTGTTCACGTTTTGCCTTGTCTTCATAATGCTTGCCAATTATAAAGCCTAATGATGCTCCCATTAATGCTACACATAAGGGAATCAAAGAACCATAAATAATTTTATTTCGGATAGACATAAATTCATTAATTGATAATGGATAATGGATAATTGATAATTACCTCTGGTTAAAA
>NZ_JBNHER010000205.1:0-6093 GCF_050015975.1 Dapis purpurea BLCC-M126
AGAAGAAGCATTAGCTAATGAACTGGCAGCTAAATTCTACCTAGACTGGGGGAAAGCAAAAATTTCCCAAACCTATATGGTAGAAGCTTACTATTGTTATGCTCGGTGGGGAGCTAAGGCTAAGATTAACCAACTAGAAACACTATACCCCGAACTACTCACCCCTGTATTTCAACAGCAACAGATACAATTGAATCCCCTTGATAGTATTGAGCAGGTGACTCAAACACTAACCTCAAAAAACACGACTAAAACAACCAGTACGGGATTATCCGATACCCTAGATTTGGCAGCACTATTACAAGCAGCTCAAGCTATCTCCGGCATCATAGAGCTTGAACCACTATTGAGCAAAATTCTACAGATTATTCTCACCAATGCCGGGGCAAAAAAAGCTGTTTTACTCATTTGGGAAACTGACCAATGGTATCTGCGGGCTATAGCACAACTGACAACAGATGGTAAAGTAGAGACCAATAGCACCTCACAACTATTAACTACAGAAAGTCCAGTCCCGACTCGCTTGATTCAATATGTGCAACACACAGAGTCCGTTGTACTCATTGATGAAGCCAAAACCGAAATTGCTGGCATCCTCGAAGGGTATTTACTCCAATATCAACCTCAAAGTGTCTTATGTGTGCCACTATTGCATAAAGGTCATTTAGTTGCTATTTTGTACTTAGAGCATCCCACTACAAAAGGCATTTTTACTACCGAACGCCAGAAGATAGTTGAATTTCTCTGCGCTCAAGCTGCCATTGCTCTGGAAAATGCCCAACTATACGAGCAAGCCCAAAAAGCACTGCGAGATTTACAAAAAGCACAACTACAAATAGTTCAAAGTGAAAAAATGTCAGCATTAGGGACTTTGCTCTCTGGTGTTGCCCATGAAATCAATAATCCATTGGGGTTCATTGCTGGCAATATTTCAATGGCCGAAAACAACCTGAATGACTTATTAGAGCATTTAGAACTATATCAAGAAAATACTTCTACTGGAGAAATCGAAGATCATGCCGAAGAAATAGATTTGGAATATTTGCAAGAAGATTTTCCCAAGATATTAAAGTCGATGAATGTGGGAGTAGAGCAGATGAAAAATATCAGCACCAGTCTGAGGATATTTTCCCGCAAAGATCAAGAGCATAAGACGAAATTCAATATCCATGATGGGATAGAGAGTACATTAATAATTCTCAAACATCGTACCAAGGCTAACGATAAACGTCCAGCAATAGAAATTATTAAAGAATATGGGGAAGTTCCAGAAATTAACTGTTTTGCTGGTCAGTTAAATCAGGTATTTATGAATATTTTGGCAAATGCGATAGATGCTTTTGATGAAGCAAATATTGGTAAAACTTATGCTGAGATTGAAGAGAAACCGAATCAAATTAAGATTCAGACATTTCAACTAGATGAAAATCAAATACAGATTGAAATTCAAGACAATGGTAGTGGGATGAAATCAGAGACCAAAAATAGAATATTTGAACAAGGATTTACAACAAAAGGAGTGGGTAAAGGAACAGGTTTAGGGATGGCGATCGCTCATCAAATTATTACAGAAAAACATGGTGGTCAAATTAGCTGCGAATCTACAGTTGGACAAGGCACAATATTTACGATAGTCTTACCAATTATTTAAGTATAACAATATGATTTAAGTTGTGAGATATTGCATACTTTTAGAAAACAGGGAACATAGAATAAAAAATGTATCTTAATTCATCAGATAACTGCTATATTCCTTCCTTTTCAGGAACACCTCAATTCTCACATCTGATTCCTGATTGCTATAGGTGGCCATAAAATTTGTATTATACCACTTTGAAAAAAGAATGCTACGAAAAGGTAGCTCTCGATCGGATGTGCTGAAAAATAGCTGCTCCAATTCATTTTAGATAGTTATATCTATCGTTTTTACTTTTTTTTGAATGTTTATCACTTCTTGCTTCTTGCTTCTTCCTTCTTCCTTATTTCTACCATTTGTAGCAAACATTTATTTAATTGCTATTATTTCTGAGTAAACGTCCAAACCCCATTCCAATTTTTGGGCACACCAGTTACCATCAACTCATCAATTCTTTCTAAATACAGTTGAGCTGTTTTATCTGAAGAATTAACTGCTAAAACTTTCTCAAAATATTCTTTAGCAGAAACTAACTCCCCTAAACGATAAGACTCCAAACCTAATCCAAAATCTGCCTGAGTTTTTAATTTTAATTCTCGTACATAATCAACTTCACCATCCACCACTTCATAAACATTAATAGGTTCATCTCTACCCTTAACAGATGCCCTATCTAAAAATCTAATTTGATATTTTTGCGGATTCTTTAAACAGTTAAAAACTGACTCAGAAATTAATAAAGAAACACCATAAAACTTAGTCAAACCTTCCAAACGAGCTGTCAAATTCACATTATCAGAAAGCGCATCTCCAGACATCCGGCCTTCCTCCCCAACTATACCTACCATCATGTGACCCCAATGAATACCTATACCAATTTTAATTGGGGGAAAATCTTCTGCTTTGAGAATCTGATTATATTCTTGTAATTTCTTGAGTTGAGCAATAGCAGTTTCAACGGCATCATCCACCCCATCTGGGAATACTGCCATAATGCCATCTCCCATAAACTTAATAATTAAACCATTGCGATCGCGAATTTCTGGACAAACTTGTTGTAAATAACCATTCACATAAGCAAAATTTTATTGAGAAGTCATCTGCTCAGATATAGTTGTAAAAGAGCGAATATCAGAAAAGAAAATCGCCATTTCTTTACTAACTCTATCGCCTAGCTTAACATTAATAATGCTTTCTTTTGAGAGTAACCTCACATATTCGTGGGGCACAAAACGTCCGTAGGCATTAGTAATTTTTGATAATTGAATATGTGTTTTAACCCTAGTTAATAACTCATCTTTAGCAAAAGGTTTAGTTAAATAATCATTAGCACCAAATTGGAAACCCATAACCAGATCGGCTACTTGATTTTTAGCAGTTAACATTAATACAGGCAAACTTTGGGCTGGATATTTTTCTCTAATTTTAGCGCAAACTTCATAACCAGACATATTCGGCATCATTACATCTAGCAAAATTAGATCGAAATCATCATGCTCCTGCAAAGCAACTAAAGCTTCTTTTCCGTTTAATGCTTCAGTAATTTTGTAGTTGTTAGCTTGAAGATGATTACGCAAAACTTGAATATTTATCAGTTCATCATCCACAACTAAAATGTGAAAATTACCTCCAGCTAGATGACTTTCTACGGGTTCGCTTTCTAAAGGTATGTCTACTTGATCAATCAGATATCGAACACTATTAACTGTAGGAGTAGTAAGACTGGGAGTATCTGCTACAGTTTTTTGAGAAATGGGTAGGGTAAAACTAAAACTAGAACCTACACCAACCTCTGACTCTACCCAAATTCGACCGCCGTGGAGTTCGACTAATTGTTTGGTGACTGCTAACCCTAAACCTGTACCACCATATTTTCTGGCTGTGGAACCTTCTCCTTGTTCAAAGGATTCAAAAATACTTTCTAGTTTATCACTTGGAATACCAATGCCAGTATCAGAAACAACAATTTTTAGTTCTTGAGATTGCCCTTGACTTTGACTAGAGTCTTCTGAGATCGAGAGTACGCCAGGAGAATGTACAGAATTTTTAGTAATTACTACTGCACAGATTTCGACTTTACCAGAGTCAGTAAATTTAATAGCATTGCCAATTAAGTTATAAAGTATTTGTTGAAGACGGTTTTCATCAGCACAAACAGGAGGTAAATTTGTGGGAATAGCATCTACTAATTGCAGATTTTTATTTTTGCTGACCGAAACTTGATTTAAACTGACTACTGCTTCGACTACTCCACGGACATCAACAGCTTTAGTTTGTAATTCTAGTGTGTTATGTGTGATTTTAGAAAAGTCAAGAATGTCGTTAACAAGATTGGAAAGACGACGAGCACTAGAAACTATCATAGTTAAGTTAGAAGTGGTTACAGGATTTAACTTACCTGTGCAACCATCTATCAGAAATTCACCAATACCGATAATACCATTTAGTGGCGTCCGTAGTTCGTGGGAAGTGTTGGCTAAAAATTCGTCTTTGAGGCGATCTAATTTTTTAAGTTCTTCGTTTTTTGTTTCTAAGGTGTGAAAAGAATTTTTGAGCTGGGTTGCCATATGATCAAAGGACTGAGCAAGTTCTCCTACTTCATCACCACGGTGAATATCAAGTTGATTTTCCCATTTTCCTTCCGCAATTTTTTTAGCAGCAGAATTAAGTTGTAATATTGGTTTAGTAATCCAGTAAGTAGTAACTATCCCTATTAATATAGCTACAATCAGAGCAGTAACACTTAATAAAATGGTGGTTCTGGTATTAGCGTCTATTTTGATCATGAAGTCATCTTGAGGAACAACAACTACTACTAACCAATCAATACCCCGTCCATCTGCAACTGGCATAATACTTGCATAGTACCACTTTCCATTAATAGTGAAATTCAGTTGTTTACTGCTATCTACTTTTTCTAAACTACCAAATGTTTTTTCTAAGTGGGTTGCAGTCACGCTGACCATACTATTACCACTATCAAGAGCGTGTAAGCGTTCTATTTTTCTGTTTCCATCAACTTCACTAATCACAAAAGGTTCGGAAATTTGGGAACTAGCAATTAAATTTCCAGATCGCTCCATGATAAAGCTTTTGCCATTAGGACTAATCTTTAAGTCAGTGAGGAATTCTGTCATTTGCGTTAAGCTGCTTTCATTACCTAAAACTCCGATTAAATCACCTTCAGAATCAAAAATAGGTTTGACTGCAGCTATATCTAAAGATGTGTTAGAACCAGAGAAAGCTGAATAAATAGGACTCCATGTAGGTTTGCCCAATTTTTTTGCTGCTTGATACCAGGGACGAATGCGTGGATCGTACTCTCTAACTCTTAATAGTTTGCCGATCTCGCCACCCTCGTCTAATTGATAAATTTTACGCAATGGTTGAGTAGCTGTAGTCCGAATTCTGAAGACAATATCTCCATTATGATTAATGTCAACGTTAATAAACTCTCCCTGTTCATTACCAAAAAAAAGCTCGGTTTCCCACTTCTGCTGTTTGATAATTTGCCAAAAGTAGAGTTGCATTGCCCTAAAGTCGTAAACATCAAAGTTTCCACTGGTAATAGAATCATTAGTTATTCTTAGCACTTGATGGGATTGATCTAGATAATCTAAAACGTGTTGCTGAATACGAGTACTAATTTCTTTAGTTAACTTATTCGCCAAAGTATCAACTGATTGGCGTCCATTAGTAAAAGAAAAATATCCCACTAATCCAACAGCAGTCACTATTTGCAGAATAAACGGGACAATGAGAACAGTTTTTAGGGAAAGTTTGTTAAACATTTTGCCTAGGTTGGTATTATACTAATTATCAAAAATAAAACTATCGTTTAAAACTATTTCAACTACTTTGGAATTAGGGTAAGTTGCCAAGATATAATACTAATTTATATAACCCATTTAGGATCTATTTAATACCAAATTTGGTTATCATGCATTACTTTTTTCAAAATTCTCTCTAATCTCCCCAAAAAGATACCCTATAAACCGGATTTAGTATAAAATATAGATGGGCAGTAGGGGCGTGGGAGATAAGGTAAGATGGTGAATACGATGGCCTTATTATAACTTTTTCCTCTATTTTATTTCTCAATTTCCTGACTTATAATTCCTTAATCTTGACTCCTTTGCCAAAAACCCACACCTTGACAAAGATAACAAATGGCTTCTATATTATAGCAATTACCATATATTCATGCTATACTTAGATGGTACTTTAATTATTAAGTAATTAAGACAGGTGCATGGAACTTTTTTGATAATTAGCACCCCAGGAGACTATTAATTAGGGTTTGCTGAAAAAGTTTTATGGGTAAGGGTAGGAGTCAGGAGACAGGAGACAGGAAACAGGAGAAATGAGAATTATAGGGAAGGTACTCGAAAAATTATTCCTCCTCCTTACTCCTTACTCATTACTCCTACAACAGTTTTGTGGTCTACTCAACTGAA
>NZ_JBNHER010000206.1:0-8848 GCF_050015975.1 Dapis purpurea BLCC-M126
AGGCTTTAAACCACAATTATTTAATTAACAATTAATAATTAATAATTCGGTAAACCCCGCCAATAATAATTAACAAATCAAGAAATAACTTTGATTAACTAGCATCCTGTAATTCCTCTGGACTCACAGAAAATGTTTGAGTTCCTGAACCACGTTTTACTGTAATTTTTAGAGGTTTACCAATTTCACTATCCTGAACTATATTCTGTAATTCTTCAGCAGTAGTAATTTTTTGACCATCAATTTCTGTAATCACATCCCCACGTCGTAAACCGCCTTTAGCTGCTGGACTATTAGGAATTACCTGTGCTATTAAAACACCTCCAGTATCAGGAAGTTGTATTAAGGAATTGGGATTTTTGTTAAATCTTTCAATGATTTCTGGAGTCAATGTAATCATCCGCACCCCAATATAAGGACGAGGTATACTTTCACCTTTAGCTAACTTTTCTTGAATCACTTTGGCTTCATCTATAGGTATAGCAAACCCAATACCTTGCCCATCGGCACGAATAGCTGTATTAATACCAATCACTTCTCCCTGGGAATTTAACAACGGCCCCCCAGAGTTACCAGGGTTAATAGCAGCATCAGTCTGAATAAAATCCAGGCGTTTATCAGGAATACCAACTTCCGAACTGGCGCGGTTGAGAGAACTTACAATACCCAAGGTGACAGTATTATCTAATCCCAGGGGGTTGCCGACAGCGATCGCCCAATCTCCGACTTTTACCTCACCAGAATTTCCTAAAGGTGCAACAGGTAAATTTTCTCCATCAATTTTTATCACTGCTAGATCGGAAGGTTCATCCAAACCCCTAACTTTTCCTTCAAAACTACGCCCATCTTTCAGCTTAACTGTAACTGTATCTGCTCCTTTCACAACATGAGCATTAGTCAAAATAGTACCACTGCTATCGGTAATAAAACCTGAACCTTGCCCCCGTTGTTGATACTCTTTGGGAAACTGAGGAAAACTATCTCCAAAAAAGCGACGGAAAGATGGATCGTTAAAAAAGTTAGGTAAGTTACGCTCTACTGTACGTTCTGTATCTATGCGCACTACAGCAGGTCCTATTTTCTCAACTGCAGTGGCTACAAAACTGTCGGCTGTCACGGGGACTTTTGCTATTCTAGGGGTGTTTGTGTTTACTGCTAGCTGAGGCTGATTTTCGGTAGTTTGTTTGCCGTCTGTGGGCAGAAATACTCTAGGGAAAGTGCGTATGGCGGTTAAAGTTAAGCCTGTGCTTAAGGCTATAGCGATTACATAACCGCCTATTTGAGGTGTAGCTGAATTTTTTTGATCGGAAATTTTCATTGTGTACTCCTATAGATTTTTAATA
This sequence comes from Dapis purpurea BLCC-M126, assembly GCF_050015975.1. Lineage (NCBI taxonomy): Bacteria > Bacillati > Cyanobacteriota > Cyanophyceae > Oscillatoriales > Microcoleaceae > Dapis > Dapis purpurea. The sequence continues at coordinate 1,344 of NZ_JBNHER010000206.1, forward strand.
TGGTTAGGACTTACGCAGAACAACGTGTTTCTGTCATTGCGAGCGACAGCGTTTGCGAAGCAGTCCGTCAGGATAGCAATCTCAAACGTGGAAATTGCCTTACTCATGCGTAAGTCCTGATGGTGATAAATAAAATTATAAACATTAGCGATAAATTTTATCAAAGGAAATGGTTTTCCCTATTATTCTGTGGGTTGCTTGGGGCGGTGTTTTTTCAGTTATCAGTGCAATTTGTAGGCGCTGGTTTAGCCGAAAACCTTGATACATGATATTAATCTATCGATCGCCCGCCCTGTGTCCAGTGGTATTGACGCTAAGGGGGCGGGTTTATTTATATTGTTGAGTTCTCATTAACACCCTGGGGGGAACCCGCCCCTACCTCCATTAATTGTGGGGGCGGGTTTTACCCATGTTAAATGCGAAAATTGTGTAACTGATTGATTTATCGATCGCCTGCCCTGCTTCCGATTTCTGATATCCGCCCTGCGCCCCTATGGGAAATGGGGGCGGGTTCCGCTTGATTTGATTTTTATTGGTTTTGAGTTAAAATACCAATTTGTTAAATGTTACGAATAGTAAGGACAATCGGTTTTACAGGAGATTTACCTTACCTTCAAAAAATATGATTTCCCAAATAAAATGATATAGAAGCTATTCCCATATGACTCCTGACTCCTAAAAAGTTCCCTAGTCCTTTGAGCAAACATTTATCAAATTGGTATAACGTGGGAACCCGCCCCTACATCCAAACGTATACAAAAACGTAATGCCAGGCATAAGATGTTGTAATAGTATGAAGTTTTGATGAAGATTCTGCAGCGTCAGTAATATGTGAAGTTCTGATGAAGATTTGCGAAATGCTCTTGACACTAGGGGGGGGTCGATTATCTTCCTCTTAATACTTGATATTAAAGTGGACCAAGTTTATATTATTAATAGAAAAGAAGATGAACCAAATCCGATCCCCTCTGGGCAAATCTACCAACCAATCCTCCTTCGACTCCTCGATCAAGCAGCTCCTAAAAGCTCTCGGTGGTGCAACAGTTTCCATCGGAGCAACCTTTTCCCTCTTTCTCACTTCAGCACAAGCAGCATCTTTCGTCACCACGTTTGAGATAGACACGCTTAACGTGACTATTGTTGGCAGTGGCGAAGATGCTGATGGGGACAAGGTTATAGAGTATACAGAGTTGAGTAGCCCTGTGAGTGTCATGTTTGATTGGGGAGAAGGAATTGTACTCACCGTTTGGGACTTCCCGAATTTTAGTTATTCGCTTGAGACTGAGACCTTCTCTGGTCTCACCGGTCTTCCGATCCCGCTCCTAAGTTTGCCTGATTTATCCGATCCCTCCTGTATCTTTATTAGCGATCCTTCGCGCTTTAACCGTGCAAACCAACTTTAAAGGTCTTCTTTTCTCGGAACCTTCTGAGATATCTGAATCTTCCTCTCCCTTCGTCCTTGATCTACTTAGATCACTGGCGCGATCGATTGCCCTCGCCATCGATGCGCTCAGGGGATGGCAGCTGAATCTTCCCCGTGCCCTTGCCTCAATCTTCCGCTCTTTTATTTCTTTAGTTGAATTATTCCGTACTTTTGCTGTTCGTGTATCTGTTGCGTCCTTCTTAAATCAGTCCTACGCCGTTTCTTTTCTGCCCTCCGGCGGGGTCGCGAACTCCAACTCGGAGGCGGGTGAAGAAAGTGCGAGCGCGACTGTCCTCGAAAGTGTGGGAGTCAGTGTTATTCTTCCTTTGAACACGAGCATCGAAACAACGGCAGACGCCCCGCCAGCGCCAGCGCCAGCAGCGCCGGCGGCGGCGGAAGCGGGGGCGTATTCGTATTCGTTCACCCCCACCCCCACCCCAGCTGTCGGGTCACCGGCGGCGGAAACGGCGATGGAGAGCCCCGTCGTTGTGGAGGGAAGCGTGTCGGACCCAGTGGAAGTGTCGTTCGTGTTCGTGTGTCCAGTGCATCAACCAAATTGTGTGTCGCAATCCACCCGTCCCACACAAACCCCGGAACCAAGCCTCACATTAGGTTTTATCACACTTGGCGGTTTAATGCTAGGTAGCAAAAGAAAGACCAAAGGCTAAAAACAATGAAGAGAGAGAAGTTTACCCTTCTCTTTTTTTCTCAACGATACCTGGCACTTTACAGTTAGCCTCCTACGGAGGAGCTACGCTTTTCATGTCGCGCAGCGAAACAGTTATCAGTAGTCAGGAGACAGGAGACAGGAGACAGGAGACAGGAGACAGGAGTCAGAATGAAGAAGTTGGGATTTTCATAAGTGTTCTACAAACAACTATGAAACTCTGGTAACTGGTAATTCAGTAGTTAGGAGACAGGAGTCAGGAGTCAGGAGACAGAATGAAGAAGTTGGGAGTAATTAAAAGCTGAAAAATGATAACTGTGATAACTAATATCATGTCCGGTTGAATAGTTATAATTAAAGCTTGTAGTTGGGCTTCAGCCCGAACTGTAGATAGGGCTAAAGCCCAACTACAAACCATATACTTTTTGGTCGCGTAAGCGGAACGGAGTTCTATCACTGATTATCCGGACTTGATATAACTGGTAACTATTGAACTAATGGGTAATAACTGAAGTAGCTGTAGGTTGGGTTGAGGTATCCGAAACCCAACATCCTTTGATTTGCAAGTACGGTTTGATAAAGGTTGCTTGAAAGCAAAAGGTTAACCCTATAGGTGTTGGGTTGCGCTGTTGCTTCACCCAATCTACAAAAATGTCAAGACTAAAATGAAGACCTCTCCCCCAACCCCTCTCCTGCAAGGAGAGGGGGAAAATACTCCCCCTTCCCTCCTCCCCCCTTTCAAAGGGGGGCAAGGGGGGATAGCAAGGGGGTTGGGGGGTTAGGTTCTTTAACTGACATTTTCAAGCTTGACACGACACTACTGGCTAGCAACTGATAACTGATAACTGAAAAGACATGGGCAGACCAAAAAGAGAATTCAAGGCAGGATATTCGTACCACATTACGACTCGGTGCAATAACAGAGATTTCAATCTCACCCGCCGAGAAACCAGGGAAATTCTACTACACATAATCAAACAAGCACAGGAAAAATACCCATTCAAACTGTATGCTTTGTGCATCATGCTGAATCACGTTCATTACCTGATGGAAGCAGACAACCCTGATGATATACCGAAAATCATGCACTGGATAAATTGGTATTCTGCTATGTCTTTCAACGCCCTCCTCAACCGCAAAGGACACTTTTGGGAACAAAGATATACCTGTCATGGCTTCCCCAACTCCGACAAAGAAAGAGCATTAAACACCATCCGTTATATTCATGCCAACCCCAAAGCAGCAGGGATGAGAGAAGGCTTTTTCTACGACTTCAGTAACTATGGCACTTATGAAAAACTAACAACGGATGGCATTACTCAATGGCATCCAGCTTTTTTTGAATTAGGTACATCATTAGAAGAATGCGCTGACAAATACAAAGGTTTTTGTCGGCGTTATACACCCAGGAAAAAACCAACCAAGAAAAGCGACTGGGGAAAGAGAATATTGAGGGGAATATTAAGCAGAGTTCCTAAAACAAAGGTATCCCCCGGACAAATACCGTTACCATTTTTAATAGAAAAAATTGTCTTGATAGAAATTCCAGCAATAGCAGAGACAGCGATACATTTTATTAAAGCAAATCGTTTTCCCTATTATTCTGTCGGTTGGTAGGGGGGGTTTATCTGGCTAGGAGCTGTAACAAACTGTAGTGCCGTGTCAAGCTTGAAAATGTGGGTTAAAAAACCTAACCCCCCAACCCCCTTCCCTGCAAGGGAAGGGGGAGAGAAATCCCCCCTCTCCTCGCAGGAGAGGGGTTGGGGGAGAAGTCTTCTAGGTTGCCCGCTCCTACCCCACAATTTTAGTCTAGACACGGCAGTAGTTAAACTGTTAAATATTGATCTTTGGCTAATTATTTGGCGATCGCCGTTGCCAAACAGAATGCTAATACCAATATATTTCGGAGCCAAAGCAAAATTTTTTCTCCCTGCTCCCTCTTTTGTAGAAATGTCTAATATCAAAGCCAGATAATTAGTTTGTAGTCATTGCGACTGGAACGGAGTGGAAGGAAGCAATCTCAGGGGTTTGCAGAGATTGCTTCCTATCGTCGCAATGACAACTATTCAGTTACACTCGTCATTGCGACTGTAACGGAGTGGAAGGAAGCAATCTCAGGGGTTTGCAGAGATTGCTTCCTATCGTCGCAATGACGACTATTCAATCAGATTTTATTAAACGTTCCTGCAACCAAGTCAACAAATCTTCTAGACTATTTAAGTCTAAAAAATCTTCTCCTAAATTTTCCAAATCTGCAACAGACAAATCTTCAATTTGACTACTTATTACCTCTGGAATTTCTCCAAAACGCTTTTTAAGTTGACGCATTATTAACCGTAATTGCCCTTTTTTTTCCCCTTTTTCTTCCGCATAACTTATTCGTCCTTTTTCATCTTGGAGCATCATACCTCGGCGCTCAAGCATATCTAATTCTTCCGCCGTCATGTTAATTTGTTCGGCAATATTTAAAGCTTTTTCTATTTCCGAAACTGCTCCTAAATTCTCCGGTATCTCATCTAAACTACCAGTTTCTTTGAGAAAATAAATCCACTTATCACTCAAACTATCTAACTCAGACAAACCTTTCTTAAACTTCGGCAATTCTACAAAAATTAGTCGCAATTCTTTATCCAAACATTCAAAATTTTTCTCTTCTTCTTTAAACACAAACTTATTAATCACATTCTCAGTCTTTTTAAATAAAAGAAAATCTGTAATTGTGACAGCAATGGCTGGATTTAGTCGAGGGTAATTTTCTCCTATTTCTAACTGATTAGCATAAGCTTTAGCTAAATTGTAAGCTACCCGTTTATTAAAAGCACCCATCCATGCCACTTGCATTTCAATCATCACCAGAGAACCATCAAATAAAACAGCTTTGACATCCAAATAAGTATCCTTTAATGAGATTATTTTACCAGGATTAAAAGGATTAACAATTGTCAAAGACTGAATCGTTTTTTCCCCTCCATAAATAATTGCATTGAGAAAACTAATTAAGATATCTTGACTTTCTTCTGAACCGAAGATTTTTTTAAAAGCATAATCTATCTTAGGACTAACAAATTTCATAGTATTTTGTCTCCCAATTGATAATTAATAATTATAGAATCTGATTGAACACTCGTCATTGCGACGATAGGAAGCAATCTCGTGGGACCCCTGAGATTGCTTCCTTCCACTCCGTCCCAGTCGCAATGACTTGGGCATAGTAATTATCCGGATTTGCTATAACTATCAGCTCAAGAATTTGATATTTTTATTTATAAACTGAAATGGTGCGTTACGACGGATTCCTAAATACTTTTGACAGTGTAAATTTTAGCCGTATAACGCACCCTACTGGACTGTTTCATCTAAAACTGTGCGTTAGAATTGTCATTGCGAACGACAGTGAAGCAATCTCTAGAGAGTTTTCTATTGCAACATTTTAGATGAAACAATCCACTACAAATTTTGCTGATACTGATAACTGCCTTACTTTTTCACCAATTTCTTACTCAGCTTCCGCAACCGCACTGACTCCGGTGTAATTTCCACTAACTCATCAGGTCCGATATATTCCAACGCCCGCTCCAAACTCATATCCACAGGCGCTTGCAACTGTACCAACTCATCCCCAGTTGCAGAACGATGGTTAGTCAACTGCTTACTCTTGCAAACATTCAAATCTAAATCTTGAGGGCGGTTATGTTCTCCCACAATCATACCTTTATACACCTTTGTACCAGGAGTAATAAAGAACACCCCACGGTCTTCAGCATTTTTCAAAGCATAAAAAGTTGCCACACCTTCCTCAAAAACAATAATTACCCCATTGCGTCGAGCTTCAATTTCACCAACCAACGGACGATAGTCTAGGAAACTGTGGTTCATAATACCTTCCCCACGGGTGAGACGCATAAACTCACCCCGGAAACCAATCAAACCACGAGCAGGAACAGAAAATTCTAATTGAGTACGACCATTTGTACCCACCTGCATATTCTGCATTTCGCCTTTGCGCTGACCTATTCTTTCGATGCAACCACCGACCGCATCTTCGGGAACATCCATTACTAAAAGTTCAAATGGTTCGCATGGTTGACCGCTGACTTCCCGGTAAATAACTTGAGGTTGTGCGACTTGAAACTCATAACCTTCTCGACGCATAGTTTCAATCAAAATACCTAAGTGCAGTTCCCCACGACCAGAAACAGAAAACTTCTCTGGAGAGTCAGTTTCTTCTACTCGTAATGCAACATTAGTTTCTAACTCTCGCATTAGGCGATCGCGCACTTGTCGAGAAGTTACAAATTTTCCTTCTTTCCCTGCAAATGGAGAGTCATTGACAGAGAAAGTCATTTGTAGAGTAGGTTCATCTACTTTAATCAGAGGTAGAGCTTGAGGTTCATTAGGACAAGTAATAGTTTCACCAATATTAGCATCACTAAACCCGGCAACTGCCACAAGATTACCAGCAGCAGCTTCTTCAATATCAATGCGTGCTAAACCTTCAAACCCCATTAATTTTGAGATTTTTGATTTTACAACTGTGCCATCTTCTTTTACAATTGCAGCTTGTTGCCCAGATTTAATCACACCATTGTGGATACGACCTACTACTATTCTACCCAAATATTCTGAATAGTCGAGAGTTGTCACCTGCAACTGTAAAGGTTTTTCAGGGTCTCCCACTGGAGGAGGAACATGGTCTAAAATAGAATCGAATAAACACTGCATATCTTTTGACTCTGTTTCTAAGTCTTTTTTCGCGTAACCTGCTAAACCAGAGGCAAATAGATAAGGAAAGTCGCATTGGTCATCATCTGCACCCAGTTCGAGAAATAGATCGAGAACTTTATCAACAGCAGTGTGGGGGTTCGCCCGGGGACGGTCGATTTTGTTAACAATAACAATGGGCCTTAAACCTTTTTCGAGGGCTTTTTTCAGGACGAAGCGAGTTTGTGGCATTGGGCCTTCGTTGGCATCGACAATTAGTAAACAACCGTCCACCATACCAAGGACTCGTTCTACTTCTCCACCAAAGTCAGCGTGACCAGGAGTATCAACGATATTTATCAGGGTATCTTTATATTTTACGGCAGTATTTTTAGATAGAATTGTAATCCCACGTTCCCGTTCTAGGTCGTTAGAGTCCATGACACAATCAGGAATATCTTCCCCTTCGCGGAAGATACCGGATTGTTTGAGGAGCGAGTCAACTAAGGTAGTTTTGCCATGGTCAACGTGGGCGATGATGGCTACGTTGCGAATAGGAAGAGACATAAGAAGTTTATATTACAGATATTACTGTTAAGTTTCTTTAACTATTGTAGCTGATGGAGGGACTATAGCGCTATGCACAATTCAGGAGTTAGGAGTCAGGAGTCAGGAGTCAGGAGTCAGGAGTCAGGAGTCAGGAGTCAGGAGTCA
>NZ_JBNHER010000207.1:0-120 GCF_050015975.1 Dapis purpurea BLCC-M126
TGATGGCATCATTACCAGCCGTTTGATTAATATCTCCTGTGGCTATATTACCTGTAGCAGCTTGAATATTAGTGGTGTTATTGTTGGTAACATTGCCTGTTTCGGAGTTGGTGGTGCTGT
>NZ_JBNHER010000207.1:220-8100 GCF_050015975.1 Dapis purpurea BLCC-M126
TTGTTGTTGGTAATGTTGCCTGTGTTTGATTCTATATTAGTGGTGTTATTGTTGGTAACATTGCCTGTTTCGGAGTTGGTGGTGCTGTTGGTTGTGTTGTTGACTGTAACTCCTGTGTCTTGGTTGACGGTAGCATCACCTCCAGAGTTTTGAGTGATATTGTTGTTGGTAATGTTGCCTGTGTTTGATTCTATATTAGTGGTGTTATTGTTGGAGACATTTCCTGTTTCGGAGTTGGTGGTGCTGTTAGTTGTGTTGGTAACAATAGCTCCTGTGTCTTGGTTGAGATTAGCATCACCTCCAGCGTTTTGAGTGATATTGTCGTTGGTAATGTTGCCTGTATTTGTATCTATATTGGTGGTATTATTGTTGGTAGCGTTTCCTGTGTCGGAGTTGGTGGTGCTGTTAGTTGTGTTGTTAACAGTGACTCCTGTGTCTTGGTTAAGATTAGCATCACCTCCAGCGTTTTGAGTGATATCGTTGTTGGTAATGTTGCCTGTAGAAACTTGAATATTCGTAGTGTTATTGTTGGTAGCATTTCCTGTGTCGGAGTTGGTGGTGCTGTTAATTGTGTTGTTGACTGTAACTCCTGTGTCTTGGTTAAGATTAGCATCACCTCCAGCGTTTTGAGTGATATTGTTGTTGGTAATGTTGCCTGTAGAAGCTTGAATATTGGTGGTGTTATTGTTGGAGGCATTTCCTGTTTCTGAGTTAGTTGTGTTGTTAACCGTAACTCCTGTGTCTTGGTTAAGATTAGCATCACCTCCAGCGTTTTGAGTAATATTGTTGTTGGTAATGTTGCCTGTGTTTGATTCTATAGTATTGGCATTTTCGTTGTTGGTATTAACACTTGTGTCTTGATTAAGAGTAGCATCACCTCCAGCGTTTTGAGTAATATTGTTGTTGGTAATATTGCCTGTATCTGTAGTATTAGCATTTTCGTTGTTGGCATTAACACTTGTGTCTTGATTGACAGTAGCATCATCTCCAGCGTTTTGAGTGATATTGTTGTTCGTAATATCACCCCCAGCATCTTGATTCAGGGTAGTATCCTCCTCAGCAGTTTGATTAATATCTCCCGTGGTTTGGTTTTCCCCTGATGAAATCTCTGCTTCCGCATCTCCTTCTCCTGCTGATTGAGTAATATCTCCTGTCTCAACATCTTCTGTTGCTCGTAGAGTCAAACTACCTATTGTGCCCTCAGATTGAATTTCAACATCATAAGTATCTATTGAACCATCTGTCGCTTCAACGTTAATTTCTCCAGCACTCGTTGTACCGATGGAACTCAAGTCTCCTGTACCTACTTCTGTTCCATTGATGACAATACTGCCACTACTTCCTTGTGGGGCTTCTGTTGTTACGTTGCCTGTGTTTACTTCTGCTTGCTGACTTTGAATAATTAAGTCTCCACTTTCTGTCATGCCGTAGGATGATACATTGGCAAGATTTACACTTTCTGAGGCGTTAAGTTGTACGTCGCCTCCTATTCCTTGCTCTGAATAGGAGTCTATATTTCCTCCGGTGGCATCTATATTACCTATTTCACTCTCTACTGTAATATTGCCTCCCTGTTCCATCCCTTCGGAACGAATGCCCTTAATAGTTATGTTTCCTGGGGATGTGAGGGTGACATTTCCGGCTGTTCCTTCTGTGGAAAATGTGTTTAAGTCTCCTTGAGCATCTATACTGTTTTCACTGCTACTATGAATTGTAATATTTCCACCCCGTTGAGTTCCCTGAGATCGTATGGTGTTGATTTCAACGTGGCCTGCTCCTTCAATGTTTACACTTCCGGCTGTGCCTTGTTCTGAGAATGTTTCTATGGCTTGGGTGGCAGTAATTTTTCCTTGTTGGCTGGTGATGCTAATATCTCCACCTCTGGTGGGTTTGGTTGTGTTGAGGGCGCTGGCTTCTAATTTGCCTGTGGTTATGTTACCTAGGGCTTCAATAGTGATTTTGCCGGAGCCATCGGGAGATCGGGAGTTGATTGTTCCGGCTGTGGTGTCTATTGTGCCGTTGCTGCTCTTTATACTGATGTCTCCTGCAACACCTTGGGTGGCTTCTCCTTCTGGTATAGGAATGAGGGTGAAGTTATTGTTGTCGTTGAATTCTAGCCTTTCTCTGACGAAGCCTGATGCTAGGTCAATATTTCCTACTTCTATTGCGCTCTCGGCATTAATGTCTACTGTGCCTGTGTCGCCTACGTTGGCACCGGAATATATTCTGGTTGTTGTGGTGTTGATGTTGCTACCTGCTTCTAATGTTATGTCTCCTCCTGTGCCTGGGTTGTCTGTTTCACTGTCGGTTGCAACTTCTGAGGCAGAGATAATATTGCTGTTTTCGGCGAGGTTTATTTCTCGTCCTGCTTTAATGTTAATTTGACCGCCGTTACCATCGGCAAAGGAGGAGATGTTACTGGTGGTAATGTCTCCTTGGGGGGCACTTAGGTTAACGTTTCCTCCGTCGCCTCTTCCTGAATAGTTGGCTAGGGTGCTGTTGCTTGTGTCTATGTTTCCCGTTGCGGCTGTGATGTTGATTTGACCACCTTTTTGTTGGCCGTGGGAACTGATGATGTTGGTGGTGACGTTGGTTTGGGCGTTGAGGGTGACATCTCCGGCGTTGCCTTTTTCTGAGAATGATTGAATTGGTTGGGTGGCGTTAATTTCTCCTTGTTGGCTGGTGATGCTGATGTTACCTCCATCTGCTGCTTCTGTTTTATTGTTGGCTGAGGAGGTGATGATGCCTGTGGTTATGTTTGATTGGGCGGTTATTTCTATTGAGCCTGCTTTTCCGATGGCTGTTTCGGTGCTTTGGGCTGAGATGGTGCTGTTTTCGGCTGTGAGGGAGCCTGTGTTGATGGTGATGTTGCCTCCTGCTCCGGTGCTTGTGGTTTCTGTGATTATTTGACCGTTTAGTTCAAGTTTTTCTGTGGGGTTGATATTGATGCTGCCTCCTGCTCCGTTGTTGGAGGTAGCTGCTGAGATGGTGATGTCTTCGGATATTATTAGGTTTTGGGTTTGGATGTTTATTTCTCCGGCTTTGCCTGTGCCTTGGGTTTCTACTGTTATTTTGCCGTTTCCTGTAATGTTTATGTTTTCTGGGGCGGTAATAAATATGTTGCCTCCGTTGCCAGAGGAGAAGGTGCGGGCTGAGATGAAACCTGATTCGCTGAAGTTGATGTTTAGCTCTGGGTTGTCGTTGTAGGTATTCAGGTTGAGAGTACCTGCGGGTGCTTCTCCTTGGGTTTCGGCAAATATTCCTAGTTGTCCGAATATATTAAGTTGGTTGCTGTTGATGGTGATGTTTCCTGCTGTGTCTGTATTGGTGGCGTTTTCTTTAGCAGTTGCACTAATTATGGCTCCTTCTCCTATGCTGAGTGTTTCGGAATTAATAGTAATATCTCCCGCACTGCCACTACTGTCGGTTTCTGTGGTTAGACTTGTTCCGGCTTTTAGGTCAAAATTATTGGTGGTAATATTGATATTGCCTGCTTTGCCTTCTCCTGTGGTGGATGCTGAGATAGATACTTTGTCAGATGTTGTGAGGTTAGCTGTGTCAATGTTAATTTCACCTGCGTCACCTATGGAGGAGGTTTCGACTGAAATTTCGCTCTCTCCAGTAATATCTATAGTTTCTGGAGCGTTAATGTTAATATTTCCGCCTTCTCCTGTGGAAGAGGTAGAGGCAGTTATATCTATTTTGTCGGCTATTGTTAGGTTATTTGTCTCAATGTTAATTTCACCTGCATCACCTGTACCTGTAGTTTGAACTGAGATTTGGCCTTCTCCTGAAATATCTATATTTTCTGGAGCGTTAATATTAATATTTCCGCCGTTACCTGCTCCTGTGGTGGAGGCTGATATCTTACCTTGGTTGCTGAAGTTGATATCTAAGTCTGGGTTATCGTTGTAGGTATTTAGGTTGATAGTACCTGCGGGGGCTGCTCCTTTGGTTTCTGCTAATATTCCTTCTGGACTAGAGATATTCAGTTCGTTGCTGTTGATGATAATATTTCCACCTGCTGCTGTGTTAGTGGCATTTTCTTTGGCTGTGGCACTTATTTGTGCATTGTCGTTAATGTTAAGTTGAGGGGTGTTGATCTCTATGTTGCCTGAAGTTCCTGCACTGTTAGTTTCTACTGAAAGTTGGGTGTTGTTGTCTAGGTTGAGTGTTTCAGTTGCTTTTATTGTAATATTGCCTCCTGCTCCTGCTCCTTGTGTGGAACCTAATATTTGGGAGTCGTTTTGAAGATTAATTTGGTTGGCTTCTATTGTAATGTTACCTGCATTTCCTGTGTTTGTCGTAGATGCAGTAATATCCATGCCATCGGCTACCCGGAGGTTGCCTGTGTCTATTTCAATTTCGCCTGCATTGCCTGTACCTGTTGTTTCAACGGAGATTTTTCCGTCTCCTGTAATATTTATAGTGTCTTGGACGTTAACTGATATGTTACCTCCAGTTCCACTGGATGTTGTGGTGGCAGTAATGTCTATACTGTCGGTTATTGTGAGGTTGGGAGTGATAATTTCTATTTGGCCTGCGTTGCCTGTACCTGTAGTTTCAACTGAGATTTTTCCATCTCCTGAAATATCTATTGTTTCTGGAGCGCTAATGTTAATATTTCCACCGTTGCCTTTAGATGTTGTGCGGGCAGAGATAAAACCTTCGTTGCTGAAGTTGATATCTATATCTGGCGTGTCGTTGTAGGTATTCAGGTTGAGAGTGCCTGCGGGGGAGTCGCCTTGGGTTTCGGCAAATATTCCTAACTCTCCTCCAATGTTCAGGATGTTGGTATTAATGCTGATATTTCCACCTGCTTCTGTGTTGGTAGCTTCTGCTTTTGCTGTGGCACTAATTTTTGCTCCTTCTCCTATGGTTAATGTTTCGGAGTTGATGCTGATGTCTCCTGCTTTTCCGGCGCTGTTGGTTTCTGTGGTGAGACTTGTTCCTGTTTCTAGGTTAAAGGTGTTGGTATTAATAGTTATCTCTCCAGCGTTTCCATCTCCTGTTGTGGATGCTGATATGGATACTTTGTCAGATGTTGTTAGACTTTGGGTATCAATATTAATTTCACCTGCATTACCTGTACTTGTCGTTTCGACTGATATTTTTCCTTCTCCTGAAATATCTATACTTTCTGGAGCGCTAATATTAATATTTCCGCCATTGCCTATGGATGTGGTGCGAGCTGAGATAAAACCTTGGTTGCTGAAGTTGATATCTAGGTCTTGGTTGTCGGAGTATGGTTTGATGGTAAGAGTACCTGCTGGTGCTTCTCCTTGAGTTTCGGCGAATATTCCTAGTTCCCCTGAAATGTTGAGGTTGTTGCTAAAGATGCTGATATTTCCACCTGTTTCTGTATTAGTGGCATTTTCTAATGCTGTGGCACTGATGGAGGTGCCGTTTCCAATAGTTAGTGTTGGGGCATTTATTTCTATATTTCCGGCTGCTCCAGCACTGTCGGTTTCTGCGGAAATACTAACTCCTTCACTCAGGCTCAGGTTTTGAGTCTCAATATTAATATTACCTGCATTACCTGTACCTGTGGTTTCGACTGAAATTTTCCCATCTCCTGAAATATCTATTTTTTCTGGAGCGCTAATATTAATATTTCCACTATTCCCTGTGGATGTGGTGGAGGCGGAAATAAAGCCGTCGTTGGTGAAGTTAATCTCTAGGTTAGGCTCGCTTTGTTTGACTTGAGCTTCAGTTTCTCTTTGATATGGTTTGATGGTAAGAGTACCTGCTGGTGCTTCTCCTTGAGTTTCTGCAAATATTCCTAACTCGCCGGAAATATTGAGCGCGTTGGCGTTAATATCAATATTTCCACCTCCTGCTTCTGTGTTAGTAGCTCCTGCTTTGGCTGTGGCACTAATTTCTGCTCCTTCTCCTATGGTTACTGTTTGAGAGTTGATACTGATATTTCCTGCTTTTCCAGCACTGTCAGTTTCTGTGGTTAGACTTGTTCCGCTTTCTAGGTTAAAGGTGTTGGCGTCAATTTCAATAGCCCCGGCATCTCCGTCTCCTGTGGTTGATGCTGTAATAGATACTTTGTCGGATGTTGTGAGGTTTTTGGTGTCAATGTCGATGATGCCTGCGTTGCCTGTGTTATTTGTGGTGACTCGAATTTCTCCATCTCCTGCAATTTTTATATTTTCTGGGGCAGTGATGGAGATGTTGCCTCCGTTACCTGTGGATGTGGTGGAGGCGGAGATGAAGCCGTCGTTGGTGAAGTTGATATCTAGCTGAGGAGTACCGTTGTAGGATTGGAGAATAAGGGAACCTGCATCTGCTGCTCCTGCTGTTTCTGCAAATATTCCTAATGTGCCGGAAATATTGAGGGTGTTAGCTTGGATGTTGATATTACCTCCTCCTTCTGTGTTGCTTGAGTCGGCGGTAATAGTAGCACTGATTTTGGCATCTTGTCCGATGTCTATGGTGTTTGCTTTGACTTCTATTTGGCCTGGTGCCCCTGCACCACTGGTTTCTGTGGTTAGACTGGTGCTTTGATTAAGATTTAGGGTTCCAGCTTCAACTGTAATAGTTCCTGCTTTTCCACTCCCTTGAGTGTCTCCTTGGAGTTGGCTGTTATTAGTCAGTTCAATATCTTGGGGGGCTTTGATAGTGATATTACCTGCGTTGCCTTCGGCGTTGGTGGTGCTCAGGATGCTGGTGTTGTTCAGGGATATTGTACCTTCTTGACTCTCAATTTTCACGTTTCCGGCAGCTTGGTCGCTTTTTGTATCGCTTTCAATGGTAACGTTTTTGAGGTTGATGTTGCCATTGCTGATGATGGATACTGGGCCTGATTGACCTGTTTTTCCAAGGTCTATTTCTACTTTCTCTTTGGAGAAGAATGTAGCTCCTATTACGCCCCCGGTAGGTACGAGTAATTCTATAGTTATTTGTTGGCTGGTAATGATGGATAAATCATTTAATTGAAGGTTTCCTTGTGGTTGACTTTCTATTGTCACTTCCCCTGATTGGGAGTGGGAAGATTGTGTTATTATTTCTGTGTTGCTGAGGTTGTTGGTGGAAATGTTAACATTTCCACCATCTCCTGAGTCGTTTTTTCCGACTGAGAATGTTCTGATTTGTCGTTGTTCTGTGCCTTCATATTCTGAAGTGTTGAATTTATTTAGAGAAATGTCTCCCCCATTTCCTGAGTTACCATAATCAGAATAGGAATAGGAATCAATATCAGATGTAATGATATTCACTCCTGCGTCTACAAAAATGTCTCCCCCATTTCCTGAATCGCCAGAAAAAGAAGAGGAAGAGGAATTGATGTCAGATATAGTAATATTCACTCCTGCGTCTACAAAAATGTCTCCCCCATTTCCTAAGTTTCCAGAAGAAGAGGAATTGATGTCAGATATAGTAATATTGCCTCCTGCGTCTACAAAAATGTCTCCCCCATTTCCTAAGTTTCCAGAAGAAGAGGAATTGATGTCAGATATAGTAATATTGCCTCCTGCGTCTACAAAAATGTCTCCCCCATTTCCTGAATCGCCAAAAAAAGAAGAGGAAGAGGAATTAAGCGCGTATGTATTGATATCACCATCTGCGTATATAGTAATACCACCCCCATTTCCTGACTTCTGATCGGAATCAGAGGAAGAGGAATCAAGCCCGTATATAGTAATATCACCATCTGCGTATATAGTAATATCACCCCCATTTCCTGAGTTACCACTACTACCGTAGTCACCTATCGAAGACCGGGAATAGGAATTAAAGTCGTATGTATTGATATCACCACCCGCGTATATAGTAATATCACCCCCATTTCCTGAGTTTCTACTCTTTGACGAATAAGAAAAGGAATTGAGGCTTTCTGTATTGATATCACCAGTCTGAGTCGAGATAGTAATATC
>NZ_JBNHER010000207.1:8200-14830 GCF_050015975.1 Dapis purpurea BLCC-M126
AGGAATTGAGGCTTTCTGTATTGATATCACCAGTCTGAGTCGAGATAGTAATATCACCCCCAATTCCTGAGTTTCCATAATCGGAATCAGAATCGTAAGAGGAAGAGGAAGAGGAAGAGGAATTGAGGCTTTCTGTATTGATATCACCAGTCTGAGTCGAGATAGTAATATCACCCCCATCTCCTGAGTTACCATAATCGGAATCAGAAGAGGAAGAGGAATCAAGCCCGTATGTAATGATATTGCCTCCTGCGTCTATAGTAATATCACCCCCAATTCCTTGAACAGCACTAGAATTAATCAGACCTGTAATAATATTGTTGTTAGCTTTGAGGTCAATTATTCCTCCATCACCAGTTTCGCTCAAACTGCGGATATTTCCTACATGAATATCACCATGAGTTGCTTCTAAGTTTATCGCTCCACCACTTCCATTTCCTCTTCCTCCACCAACTAGAGGATTACGCAATAACAGTTGTGTACCTGTAGCGATTCCCCAAGGTGCACCATCACCTGATCTGTACAAAGTGCCACTATCACCATCAGCAGTATCTGTCACCCTCAAAGTCCAAGTGCCACTGGGGTTTTCTCCATTAAAATCTGCTAAATTTCCTTGGGGACGATATGTACCATTAAAAGGAGCATTACCATCACTAATATTTGTAGAAGCATTATCATCCAACACAGTATCCTGAAAGTTCTCTCCACTATCACCAACACCAGCAAATAATGTTACTTCCTGCCCTTCGGGTGATTCAAGATAAACTTCTAAGTCTGAATTATAACTATGTTCGGCAGAAAAGCGTACATCTAGATTTTCTACAGTTCCCAAGTCACCATCTACAGTAAAAGTAAAGGTTGCATCCCCTGCTGTACCTTCTGCTGGTATTGCTCCCCCTTCATCCACATCTATAGTAATTAATTCTCCACCAGAATAAACAGGCAACCAAGAGGTATCAATATTCCCCAAAATAATTTCAGCACCAGCAATAGTCAAATTACGCCCATTAGTCTTAATAGTATCCGCTCCATTCTCAAAAGTATCCGGGTTACTTCCAACATCCGCCTCATTATCCAACATCTCTACAACACCAACTCCATCCCCATCCACATCCGCACGAAATTCTATCTCCCCACTCCCAGGCAGAAATTCCAACACATCATCCTCTATATCCTCAACAGTAATATCATTTGTCGCTGATAACTTAACATCCGCATCCCCAGAAGTTTCATCAAATTCATCATTTATCCTAATATTAGTAGCAGACAAAAAAACACTTTCCCCACCACCTTTTATTCCACTACCCGTAGCAACGATATCTCCCGTCGCTTCAATATTTATCGAACCATTTGTATCAGTAACTTCTGTTGCTTCGATATCCCCTCCTTGGGAAGGGGGGGATATTTCTGCTTCTGAATTATTCTCTACTATTTCCTGAGTAGAAAGACTTTCTGTTAAACTCACATCTCCATCACTCTTAATATCAATATCTCCTCCAGCAGTAACAATACCATCCACATCCTCACTCACATCACCAATATTTACATTCCCTACATCAAAAAATACCCCACCACTGCCAGAAACCGCCTCTAAATTTTCCACATCCAACCGCAAAGGAGCATCAGTTAAACCTATTCCACCACTGCCAGAAGTTTGAAATAAAACACTACCCGCATTAATCAAAGAATTTGATGAAACTCTAGCAATATTTCCCCCATTAGCATTAACTAAAACCTCTCCCGTTGTGGTTAAAGAAGCTAGATTTATATCTCCTACTTCTCCTAAATTTCCTAACTCAATATTAATAGTTCCACTACCAGCATTTAACGTCGTTCCATCTAACTGATTTATCGAAGCTGCCCCTTCACTCCGGTTAGCAATATTCATCTCATCATTATTACCAAGTAAATCAATATTTCCATTCCCAACTGATGTATCAATATCCGCATTTATATTAATACTTCGACCAGCTTTTAATTCTACAGACGAATCAGTTTCTATCTTTTCATTAACTGTTATATCATTGTCAGCTTCCAATATTACATTCCCTGATAATTGCCCAATATTTTCTGCACTAATTGTCACATCTGCATTGTCATCTTGAGCAAAAGGATCTATTGGTGCTTCTATTTCTGTTGTTTCTGAACCTTCAGCAACTTCAGAATTTTCAGTCGTTTCTACCTCAGTATTATTTTCTAATGCTTCTGTTTCTGTCGTTTCTGAGCCATCAGCAACTTCAGAATTTTCAGTCGTTTCCACCTCAGTATTATCTTCTTCTGTTTGCGAACTATCATAATTTTCTGTTTCTCCTATCGTCACACTTTCTGGTTGTGAAAATATTGTTCCTTCATCTCCCAATGCTGTAGTAACATTCACATTTCCATCAAATGTTAAATCTTGTTTTCCCGTAACTTCAACAAACCCTCCATTACCAGAAAATTCTCCTCCTTTAGCACTAATATTTCCGTCAAAATTAGTAGTTCCATCAGACCAAATTATTACTCTTCCTCCATCTCCATTTTCAATAGCATTAGCAGAAATAATTGAGCCACTATTAACAGAAGTTTGTTGAGAATTGAAAACTGTACTACTCTCTTGAGAGTCACCTCCAATTAATACCGTACCTCCACCATTTAAACCATCGGCATTAATAGTAGTATCAACCAGAGCTACGCGATCGCCCAGGACATTTACTTGGCCTCCGATCCCCCTTCCGTCCCCCTTAGAAAGGGGGAGACTGGAAGTATCCCCCCCTTCATAAGGGGGGTTAGGGGGGATCGAAACATCTATATTTCCAGAAGCGATCGCCGTTCCTGCTACGTCCTCAACCGCTGTATTTGAAGCTGTCAATACCACTTCTCCACTTTCATTCACAGTTATGGATGTGGCGTTCATGTCACTCCCACCTGTTAAAAGTTCAGGCAAAGATTGGGGGGTAATACTTACGGTTTCTGACTCACTCCCTGTTGTTGAGGGTACTTCTAAACTTAATAAATGTCCTGGTTGAGATATTCTCAGGGTACTCCCACCTTCTACTGCTGCGACAGTAATATTACCCCCTGGGGTGGAGAGTTGCCCAGTGTTGATGACTGTTCCACCCAACAAAGTTAGATTTTCTCCAGGGTTTAAAGTTAAATTTCCTTCATTAACTATAGCACCCGGAGTTGAAACATTAAATCTATAGCCACTGGGGTTTCCGACTAAATTTGAGTAGTCGTTTGTGCCCATTGCCTTAAACCAGTAATTGTTGTTATCAAAGCCAATACCTGTAGCAGTCGTAACGCTGAATGAGGCGGGTATATTGAGGGTAGCATTTGGGCCGAACATTATGCCAGCGGGGTTCATTAAAAAGAGATTGGAATTACCCCCGATGACTTGGAGCAAACCATTAATATATGAGGCATTTCCTCCTGTGACTCTACCGAGAATGTTGCTAGTGTCTGGGGTAGTAAGGAAATTCGCGGTTTGGTTGGTGGGGACATTAAATTGGTCAAAACTGTGGAATAGATTAGCCCCATTACGAGTGCCACCCTGGATATCAAATTGATTGCCGTTTTGATTTACCGTTGTACCTGTACCGTCGTTTGCTGGAGTTATAGGTTGAGAGTTAGCGGGGGGAGCTACAGCTAATGTACTTAAAATTATGGCTAAAGCAGTTGTATTATAATAATCTAATTTAATGTGTTTCATTAAAAATCTTGAGCAATTGTGGTAGATAAAAAATCAAGGAATTAGTAGAAACACTCTGATGAATTAAATTTATAATTGTTAATTTAGAAAATTGATACTCGATCGAATATTCTTTTCTTTATATTTTTATTATATCCGTTTTTTTTTCAAAATCCAACATCAACTTTAGGGAAAATCAAAATTATTCAAAAGTAACCAGCTTTATATACCCAATTTAGGATCTATTTGTGTACTACTTATAGCGGTTTTCACAAAGGTAGACTACAAAATTTCTTCCTTCTCTCCTAGATAACTAAAGCCTTCTTCCTTCTTCCTTTAAACCCAAATCTCTGTATTCTATATTAATGAAAACTGCTATAAATATAGGGGGGTGGGGAGTGTGGGGATGATGAGGCGTATTAGGGAATAGGAAAAAATAAATTATCCAATTTTTGAACTAGATCTGGAAAGTTTCGCTGCGTCTATTCCCTACTCCTTATATCATGTCCGGTTGAATAGTTATAATTAAAGCTTGTAGTTGGGCTTTAGCCCTATCTACAGTTCGGGCTAAAGCCCAACTACAAACCATATACTTTTTTATCACTGATTATTCGGACATTATATTACTCTCTACTCCCTAAGAAGCTATTTGAGAAGTATTGCAAACCGATGAATCTTAAAAACCTAACCCCCCTGCCCCCCTTGCCTACAAGGAAAGTGGGGTTAATAATAAGCCTCTCTCCTGGTAGGAGAGAGGTTTGGAGAGAGGTTCTTATGAGTTTACAAACAGTTTCTAAGACTCTGTGCCTCAAAAATTTACTTCCCTGTTTAGTCAAATAAATATTTCCTGTAAAGTCTGTTTCTCGCCCTTATTAGATCATATTAAAGCTCGTAGTTGGGCTTTAGCCCGAACTATTAATATTATGTTCGGTTAAATAGTTATATATAATTAAAGTTCGTAGTAGGGCTTCAGCCCGAACTGTAGATAGGGCTGAAGCCCTACTACAAACCATATACTTTATTATAAGTGATTATCCCAACATGATATAAGATAGGGCTGAAGCCCTACTACAAACAAAAATTTCTTTATCACTAATTATCCGTAACATTCTTTTTTAAAATTGGTATTATCAATTATCAATTATCAATTATCAATTATCAATTATCAATTATCCATTATCCATTATCCATTATCCATTATCCATTATCCATTATTAATTACCACGGACTACCAATCATCATAAATCCTGACCAATAATAGGGATGAGATAAATCTTGATTTTTAAACTTCCCTAATGTTGGGGGTAACACCACTGCGCCACGAGCAGTTGTTCCCCTTAACTCCCCATCTGCAATAACTACTTCCCCACGCAACATTGCTAACTGCGCTTGTCTGAGCGCTTCTGCCTTAATCTTGGCATCATTCAAATGAGTATAAAACTCTGTCATTAAGCCTAATGTTCCTTCATCACTAACATACCAAATACTTGCTAAAGCTGACTTGACTCCTGCTGCTACTGCTAATCCCGCAAATCCTAACTCGGCATTTTTGTCTCCGAAGGCGGTGCGACAAGCGGATAATACTAACAATTCTACTGCTGGTTCATTCCACCCTAACTCCCTAATTTGGTCTAACTTTAATTGTTCGTCTCCCCAGAGCTGAATATAAGATTTGTTAGCTTTTCCTGGTTTAAATTCTGCATGAGTCGCTAGGTGAATGATGGGATAGGGATAATTTTCTCGTTGAGCTAAGAGGTTATTGCGGGTAAATTCTCCATTGATGAATTTGCTGCCTTG
Source organism: Dapis purpurea BLCC-M126 (assembly GCF_050015975.1). Taxonomy (NCBI): domain Bacteria; kingdom Bacillati; phylum Cyanobacteriota; class Cyanophyceae; order Oscillatoriales; family Microcoleaceae; genus Dapis; species Dapis purpurea. The sequence goes on from NZ_JBNHER010000207.1 coordinate 13,668, forward strand.
CCATAGCTCTTGAGAAATTGTTTCTAACTCTGTGGGTACTGCTGGTAATTCACTTTGCTCAATGAATTGACTTGCTCCCATTGCTAATACTTGACTATCTTGAAGTGGTTGGTAGTTGGTATCCATTAAGCTGACACTAGGAATTAAACTGAGACTATATTTTTCTATCAGAAATTGTTCCCCGTCATGTAATGCTGCTATAGGTAAGGCACGCAAACCTTCATCCATACTGAATAGTAGGGTATCAATCTTGGCTGCTTCTAGTTCTGCTGCTATGGGTGCAATGAGCCAATTATATAATTTTTGGGCTGGTGGTAGATAACTATCAGTAAAACGACGAGCAGGATTTGTAATTTGTGCGCGTAACCTTAAGACAGCATTTATTAGTTCTTTTTGACTGGTGTTAGGAATATTTTTGAGAATAGGTTCGCTATCTGGTGTATATAATACCAGTTGTAGTGAATCTGGGTAGGCAGTCACATAGATAATTGCTGAATTGTTACCTGTTTGATTGGCAATATCAATTAGTGCTTCCCGGATGTTTTTTGAGGATATAATTTCAGTTGATAGGTTTAACTCAAGGTAGTCAGTAAATTCATTATTGCGAGTTTGTTCTATCGTTGTCAATGTTGTGGAATTGGCAGCTACAGTTAGGGGTATGGTATTCACAATATTGATGCTTTCTAAAGCAGTAGTAGTATCTGTGTTGATGTTTACTTTCTCGCGATCGCTCAGTTGGCTTGGGAGATTAGGATTATTTGTGGTTGTGATGGTGCTATTACCTTGCACTGACTCGATAATTTGAATAGTAACAGGATTTAATACTTGATTGTTAAATGGGGTAATATTTTCAGTTATGCGAGTTCGAGTTATTGGCGGTTGCACTATGTTGGGTGCAGTTACAGGATTTACTTGCGGTTGCGCTATGTTGGGTGCAGTTACAGGATTTACTTGCGGTTGCACTATGTTGGGTGCAGTCACTGGATTTACTTGCGGTTGTGCTAGGTTGGGTGCAGTTACTGGATTTGCCGGAGTCTGAGGTGATAGTTGTGACAAAGTGTTATTTATTGGTGTTAATAGCGTTGGGTTAGCTTGAATGATTTCACCAGTATTAAGTTCTCCACCTGGTTGGTTGATGATATTTGTGGTATCCCCGATAGCTG